>JADFJB010000181.1 GCA_022566355.1 candidate division KSB1 bacterium | reverse complement strand
TAAAAACATCAGGGTCTACAGTAAATGCGACAGATGGTATTAATGGATTTCGCTCTTTATTTGAGCTAATTTTTTTATTTGTTTTGACTTCACATCTCCAACGACAGCAATGATCAAATTATTAGCGCCATAAAATTTCTTAAAAAACGTCTTACCTTCAGCGCGTGTAATACTCTCCAAATCAGACATGTGGCCTACAACCGGCTCACTGTAGGGATGAGCCTTAAAAGCCGTTGCAACAAACTCTTCTAACAGACGGCCTATCGGATTACTCTCCGTACGCATACGGCGTTCTTCCATTACGACTTCTTTTTCAGTGTAGAATTCACGCAAAACAGGATTGAGAAAACGATCCGATTCCAGCGAGAACCACAATTCGGTTTTATTGGATGGAAGACTGTAATAGTATCTTGTCCAATCCGAACTTGTCGACGCATTTAAACCAACACCGCCGGCACGTTCAATAGCCTCGCCAATTTCGTTGCTGACCACAAATTCTTTGGCTGTTTCCCTTGCCTCTTTAAAAGCTTTCTCTAATTCTGCCAGTTGACTGCTATCAGCTAGCGCCCCTTTATGGCGTTCACGACGAAGCTCCTCGAAAGCTGCATCGACTTTCTGCATTGCCTTAAGCTCTTCTTTTAAATCCTTGGTCCCAATCGTATTCGTACCTTTGAAAGCCATATGTTCGAAAACATGAGCCAGACCTGTGATCCCCTTTACTTCATCAACCGAACCCACATCAGCATAAGTATGGAATGACACAACCGGCGCTTCATGCCTCTCAACCACAATAAATCGAAGACCGTTGTCAAGAGTAAACTCTGTGACTTTTTTCTCAAACTCAGCCAAATTTTGTGCGTTTGCAGAAAAAGTAAACAACATCAGTGCCATAAAGACAACAATACCATTTCTCCTTTTTTTGCTGTTGTTACTGATTTTCATATAACCTCCCAATTAATGTGATCAATCTGAAATTATTTTGTTTGTTAATTTTGTTGGTAAGGAATTTTGGTAAGTGTAATAAATTTAAAATAAAATTACAATAGAATTTTTGTGATGAATACAAAATCAAACTAATCATAGAAAAACACTTTTGTCTGTGTGTATACATCCAGTTTTTTCCTTTGGCATTTTTGCAGATATTACTCATTTTATTATAACAACACTTAATTTTTAGAGCAGCCAAGGAAACTGTTCTACTTCAGCAATTCAATTAATACTCCTATTAATGAAAATGTTCAGTAACAACTTGTTAAACCACGACGTAATGAAATCATTCCTATCAACCAAATTCCATACAAAAATTCAATCGGAGGTTAATAATGGTTACATCCAACAAGAATGATCTAAAAAAGCAGATTTACCTTAAATCGATTACCACATTTTTCTTCGTTTCTATTCTATTTATTCTATCTTCAACATGTTTTTCCCAAGATCGCTTTCCAGGCAAAACCTGGATGCAATTCGCCAAACCTCAACTAGCTGGATGGTCAAATGAAAAATTAAAAGGCGCTAAAGCCTTCGCTGACTCGATTGGTTCTGCCGCGTTTATGCTGATATATGACGGCGCCGTTGTCACCACCTGGGGAGATATTGAACGACGTTACATGTGCCATTCGGTGCGAAAGAGCTTCCTAAGCGCTCTCTATGGCGTGCATGTTGGCGACGGCAACATCGATGTTAACAATACGCTGGCCGATCTCAATATCGATGATAAAGACATCCTCACTCCTGTTGAGAAACAGGCTAAAATTCTCGATTTGCTCAAAGCGCGCTCCGGAATTTATCACCCTGCGGCTTATGAAACAGCTGGGATGAAACGAATTCGTCCTAAAAGAGGAAGCCACATCCCAGGTACTTTCTGGTATTACAACAACTGGGATTTCAACACACTTGGATTCATCTTCGAAAAGGAGACCGGCAAAAAGATCTTCGAAGAATTTGATAATCGTATTGGCAAAGAAATTCAAATGCAGGATTACCGGGGCCGAGATGGTTATTATCATCTTGAACCGGAGAATTCTAATTATCGGGCCTATCCCTTCCGGATGTCGGCCCGGGATATGGCTCGATTTGGGCTTTTATATTTGAACAATGGCAATTGGAAAGGCAAACAAATTATTCCATCTTCATGGGTTAAAGAAACCTCAACTTCCTACTCCAAAGCTAGGGGCGATGATGGTTACGGTTACATGTGGTGGATTCTTGGCGGGGAGTTGAAACAATATGGCGCTTATACGGCCTACGGTGTAGGTACTCAGACCATTACAGTAATTCCCGGCCTAAACATCGTTTTTGTACATCGGGTGGACACGTATATCGGCGACCGGGTTCCTACACGAAGAATTCTTCAATTGCTGAAACGTCTGATCGATGCTAAAACCAGTGATGGGTCTGATCATCCCATATTGATGCAATTGCCGAAGATGCCGCCTCGCGTGGAAACTATCAAATTGTCCTCGACCGTGCTCAATCGTTATGCGAAAACCTACACCTATCCAAGCGGTAGAAGTGTTCAAGTCAAACTCACTCATGGTGGATTGATTGCAACGGTTGGTGGATTTGGCACATTTGGTCTAGAACCGCTTTCTGAAACGGAATTTTTAATGGAAGACGTACTGGACCACGTTTTCTTTCGGTCATCAACAGATGATAGCTCTCCAGGATTAATTTCCGAAAATTTCATTAACGCAGAAGGATACTTTCTGTTACGACAAGAAAAGATACCAAAGGCAATAGAGATATTTAAACTGAATGTGGTGTATTACCCTGAATCTTTCAATGTTTATGACAGTCTTGCAGAAGCGTACATGGCAAACGATGACAAAGAACTTTCGGTTAAAAACTACAAGCGATCGTTAAAATTGAATCCAGGGAACAATAACGCAGTGGAAATGCTGAAGAAGTTGAAGGATATGTAAAAAGAAATTATACCGACTAAAAGAGGTGATATGAAAAATCATTCAGCCACGGATTAACACTGAATCATCACCGAATCTAAAAAGAAATGAACACGTCATTCTGCTAGAATCAATTTTAAAAACAGCACTTACCATAGGCTAAAATTGATTTCCTTCGTCAGGTTCAGGACGCAGACTCCTGAATAAATAAATTACTCAACCAATTAATTGCTTTGGAAAATAAAATTATCTATTAAAATCGATGTATTGTTGGATTTGAGGAGTACAGCAGCACGGATTTTGAAGAAGGTCGGAGTTTTTCTGCATCAACACGGTTGATGCATTCCAAAAGTTTACAGCTGCACAAAATCAGGATTTCAGGCGGCTTAATATCTCAAGTCTTCTGGATGCTTTCATTGGAATGGTCTCGTACAAAATCAATCGGTTTTCATTATCCAGCAAAACCAGGGTGGTTTTTTCTACGCCGGATTGCTCGTATAATTCAACCCGATCCAAAATCATGGGATAGATTATACCCAGTTGATTGTGCCATAATTTCAACATTTGCAACTGGCGCTTTTCGCTTTCCCGGGGTTGTTTTTTCACAATAATAGAGACAGCTTCCTGTGGGAACTCCATTTCTTTTAGTGCATCACAAAAGGCCAGGAAATCCTGGAAGCAGAAATGGCAATTGAAGTCGGCCCGGTTAACCAATAAAATGATTTTAGATTTACTGCCGTTTGTCATTTTGGAATTAGAATAGGATTGAATGACTGAAAGATTTATAGGGGTTTGGCTTTTAGAGCCAAACAGGAGAGGCGGTTGCACCAGAACCAGGCTTGCCCAAAGAAAACTAACTAAAATAGAACTGTAAATCATTTTTTTCCGAAGAAATGATTTTGAAAAATCTACGGGTTTCTTTTGCTTTGGGCTTTTTAAAACCAGAAAAAGCGATAGATTGAGCAAGATAAAATCCACAATGACCTGGTGTGGCGCAGAAAGAGAAATTCCGATAAAAGCAAAGCATTTGCATTCCACGTCGATGTGCTGAAAAATAGCTGCCGTAAGAAAACAAATATACAAGCCTAATAGTAAGAAGACAATTTGGCTGATTTGCTTTTTATACAACCCTGACAACAGCCCGATACCGCACAGAATTTCTATTATGATTATATTAATGGCAAGGGTTACAATTAACTCCTGGGAAACCGGAACCAACTTTGAAATGGCATATGAGAAAGATGAAAAATCCGGAATTTTAGCCAGGCCTGTGGCAAGGAATAGTATGCCAAGAAAAAAGCGAATGATATTATATATTGAAAGTTTAAAATCCTTCATACTCAATTTTATATTTTTTTAATAGGGTACGATGCTCTGCGCTAGCATAAAGAAAGCCATGTTGGTCTATACGCATTAGTCTATCGCCTTCTGGTAATGTGAAACTAGTGAGCAGCTCCCCTTGATAATTTAAAACATATATCTCGCGACTAGCTGAATAATGGCCGCTTTGCACAAAGATATAACCGCGGTTGTTCAAAGCGATGCTATTGAAAATAAATTTGTCTGGCAAAAATGATAAAGCTTGACGATGGCTAGGAGTTAATGATTTCGCTTTTTTCAATCGTTTTGACATGTCCGTTATTGGTACATCATTTGGCAGACCCTCTATCGAAAACTTTTTTCTAAAATGACCATTCTTGTCTCTGATTTCTATTCTATTTAGATGATAAAACATTAGAATTATGTGATTTTCGTCAACAGCTATCTGAAAACGATTTAGCATAAAATATTCGTGCGGTTTATCAATTATTACGGATGATGTCTTTTCGAATTTAGTGTTGAAAAAAGAGAGATAAAGCAATACTTCCTTTGGTTCATATGAATTGGTAACACTGATCACTCTTTTTGTGTAACTGTCTACAACAAAGGTACTAAGAAGTAAACCAGGTAGATTTATTAGATACTCAAGTTTTGTGTTGAAAAGCTGTATCTTGCCTAAGCCATCTGCAACGTAGAGTGTGTCTTCCACTAAAATCACTGTAAAGGGTTCCATACTAAACTCACCAGGCCCTTGCCCACGTTGGCCAATTCTTTTAATTAGAGTTCCATCTTTATTATACTTACTAACACTAAATCCTTTAGAGTCAGCGACATAAAAAGTGCTATCATCTGCAATGCAAATGTCCTTGATACTATAGAATAGTTCGTTTTCGCTGCTACCTATTGTAAAGATTTCTTTGATTTGTATGATTTGGCCTTGGGAAAAATCAGGCATCGATAAGATCCAGAAGAGTGTTAATAGAATATATAAGATGTTAAATTTGTCAAATAACATTTGGATGCAAAATTGTCGATCTCTCAATTATCCTCTTTGCATTCCTCAATTTCAGCAAGATTTTTTTTCTTTTCCATAAAATACTTTAAGAGTTTACTTATGAAATTGCAAGTAAAATCTGTTGAGTGTTTATTCAGGATTTTGAGGAGTGCAGCAGGACGGATTTTGAAGAAGATCGGAGTGTTTGTTCTGCATCCACAAGTTTGATGGATGCCAAAGTAAAAGAAAGATTGATTTCATCGATCACAAAAACTACTTTGGAATGGCCGTAATAATTTGCTTATTTTAGGGAAATCAATGTTGAAAACCAACGAAGGATAATCTTCCTTAACCATGCCGTCAAGAAATATAAAAATTAATATTTCCGCATATATTGGAGTATTTCTAAGCTTTATATTGCTTAGTTGTTTATTGTTATTTTTCTCTCCCAAATTTGCAGAAATTAATTTTCTAAACAGTGAAACATTCATTTTCTTCGGACTTTTTACTGCGGCTGTGTTGCTGTGGCAGTTTTACCGGCAGCATGTTTTAGCCTATCTATTTCTGGCGCTGGGTATTTTGATTGGACTCTTTTTTGAGATTTCTCACAACATTATTGACAGCCAGTTAAACATCAACGCTTTGCCGGTTCAAAATTTGGGCACACGTTATTCAGCCCTGGGTCATAACCTGTTTTCTGTTTTCGTACTGATCAGCGCATTTCAAATGGAAAATATTATTGACTTTCGCAAGATCAGGAAAATCATAATTTGGAATTTATTATTTACAATAACGACAGTGGCTGTGGTTTTAGGGATTTATGGTTATTTGCTGCCAAGATTATCACCGGATTTCCTGAACCAATATTTAACCGCAGATGTTTTTCATTATCTGATGATGCCAATCCTTCTGGTTGCAGTTGTCAAATTTTATACAAATTTCCTGCAGACAAAACATAAAATTTATTTTTGGCTGGCTTCGGGGGCAGTCATGATCTTGTTCGGCTCGATTGCTGAAATTTTAAATCAAGTCAACGGCACTAACTTGTAT
>JADFJB010000180.1 GCA_022566355.1 candidate division KSB1 bacterium | reverse complement strand
GCGCTCTTGTCGAAACGCCTGGTGACCTGGGTTCAGCCCACTTTCTCGAACACCTGATGTTCAAGGGAACCGAGACTCTTGGAACCAGAAATTGGCAAGCCGAATCTCCCATTATCGATCAAATCTATGCCACCGAGAAAGCGCTTATACTGGAATTGAACCGTGAGCGAAATTCACTCCGGCAGCGTGGCGTTTTTCATGACTACCAACACAAGGAATCCACTCCCGTCATCGATAGCTTACGCCAGGAGCTGGCCCTGCTGACCCGGCAAGGCGCGGAATACCGGGACAACGGCGCTATGATGCGTTGGTACCAGGGTTTTGGCGGTACCAAATTAACCGCATCAACAGAACAGGAATATATGAAGTTCGACATCAACCTTCCCCGCGAACGATCTGCGCTCTTTCTGCGGGTTGAAGCGGACCGGATGCTGAACTCCGTTTTCCGAGAGTTCGATGAGGAACGCATGATACTCGTTGAGCAGCGTTATGGTGACTTGAATCGTCCAACAACTCCTTACTATGAGGCCATGAATGCCTTGGTTTCAACCGTCCACCCGGTATTCTGGCCTGAAGGATTTCTTTCCGATTTTGAGCAATACACACGCCACTACCATAATGACTTGTATAAACGCTACTTTATCCCCAATAATACGACCCTCATTTTTATCGGTGGTGTCACTCTTGAAGAAATGATTCCTCAGGTTGATCACTACTTTGGCTGGATGAAACGGCAGCCGGAACCCACCCGCGTGAAGGCTATCGAACCACAGCCGCAAGCCGAAAAGAGAATGTTATGGCGAAGTACAAAGCTAGCCCCTCGGGTTGAAATGCGATTTTTAATTCCAGCAGTAGGCCATCCTGATCGTCCTTTTTTTGATGTTCTGGGAGAAATCATCGAAATGGAATTAACCTCAGAGCTCAAAACGGCTCAGATTAAGTGCAGTGTAAATGTTAACACCCGGGTAGTCCATACAAGCCGATTTGGAGTGCCCGCAACACTAAACATCGAAGTCAGCGGAATGGACGAAAATTCACTGGCGCACACTGAACGAGTAATGCTGTCGACATTCGAGCAAATGAAGGAATTCGCAGTGCCGCAGGAACATCTCGAACTTGCCAAGAAAAGGCTGCGTACCCAGTGGTTTAGGACCGCCGTAGATGCAGATCGATTGGCTTTTGAAATTGGCCACTTTCAGATTATGGACAGCTGGCGTGCCTTAACACCCTACCTCCAGGCGCGCGAAGCTACAACACTGAAGCAGATCAATCAAATCGCCAACAAATATTTGATTGAAAAAAACCGATCAGTGGGAATGGTTAAACGGCCAGTTGACAGTATCAAAACAGACGAGGTAACCCAATGAACCGAATGAAACTAATCGCATTTTTCTTGTCGGCTATAACGACTGTTGGATTTGCACAAGACTACACCCATCCAAGGGAGATGAATCTACCTAAAAGTAACTTTAGTCGGCCCAATCCAAACAATTATAGATTAGCGCTCGAGAACGGTCTGGTTGCCTTTGTGGTTGAAGACCGCCGTGTGCCCCTGGTGACCATTACAGCGTTGATACGGGCTGGAACAGCAAGTGATAGGAGGCAAGGATCTGCGGAAGCTTTGACTTATGCAATGCGCCACGAGGGACCCATTGGAGAAACTAAGGAAAGTTTCCAGGATAAATTACGAAGTATGGCAGCCAATTTTCAAGTTTTGATGGGACCGGAGATTACCCAAATTAGTCTCAATGTTCCTTCCGAAGACGCCTGGGACGCTCTTGATCTCATGAGTAGTTTATTGCAGAAACCGCAAATAAACCAGTTTGTGATTGAAACACTACAACGCATTTCTGCACCGAAAACCGATCCATCGGCATCAGCTATAGAGGAGAGCGGTCCGGTTCTATACGAAGGTTCATTGACTTCGGCGGTCGAGCGCTTTAAGGCAATATTGTTTGCCGATCATCCGTACGGCTTGAAGCCGACCAGCGAAGACTACCAAAAGCTGAAGCTTAGCCGCATTAAAGATTTCCACAAAAAATATTTTATACCTGGCAATACAGCCATAGCCTTATCCGGTGATTTTAGCACAAATGTAGCCAGAGAAAAATTAACGGAGAGTTTTAGGAATTGGAAATCTCGATCCATTCCAAAACAAAAGAATGCCAGAAATGTTAGGGCGCCAAAAATTCGACATGTCTATACGTATCCATCTGACAAGCTGCAAGCCTGGGTAGTATTGGGACATGAATTGCCGTTCCTACCGCTCAAAGACCAGGCTGCTTTGCAGGTTATGAATTATATTCTCGGTGGCGGCCATTTTGATACCCGCTTATTTCGCGAGACCCGGGACAAACGAGGTTTGACAAATGATGATAGCGGATTTCCGGAAATCAATTGGTATGGTCCTGGTTATTATACTTTTCGCACTTACGGTCGCCCAGAAGTAATTAACCTGTTGGTTGAATTAACACTTCAGGAGATTAAACGCATTCGGACTGAACCAGTCAGCGAAGAAGAACTTTTCGTGGCGAAAAATGCCCTTGCTGACGGGGTATTTCAAATGGGTTTTGAAAACGGCCATACCACAGCCCTCACCTTCGCAGAAGAGTGGCTGCGTTATAACAACCATCACGAAAGCGCTAGCTACGTGGACCGGATTCGCAAAGTGACTAAAAAGGATGTTTTATCGGCAGCCAAAAAATTCCTGCATCCGGAACGAATGCAATTGGTTCTTATGGGACCGATCGAAAAGGTTTTAAGCAGTAACTATTCCGAAGGAGATTTTAGCATAAGGGAGTTTGGAGAGATGGCTGCTGGGAAGTGAGAGATTCAACCTAAAAATCAGAATCTATTTGTTGATGGGGAAAATATATTTCTATTTGAAATGTGAATATGATATTTTTATATTACATGTAGTTTAACCTACAAGTAGGAGATTAAAATGAGTGTAATGAGCATTAGAATAGATGATAAAAAAAGAAAAGCATTAAAAATTATTGCTTCAATCGAAGGAAAAACTATGGGAGGAATCGTTTCCGAATTAATTGATAACTACATCAGCATAAACAAAGAAAAAATTAAAACACTATCAGAGAATAAACAATTACACGATATAATGAAAATTTCGGAAGCCTCCTTTATGGAATGGGATAACGAGGAAGATGAAATCTACAATAACTTATAAGAAATGGGATATTATCATAGTTCCTTTTCCTTTTACAAATTTGACAACCATTAAAAGAAGACCAGCATTAATTGTTTCTCCCGATGAATACAATAGTAATCAAGATATTGTTATTGCATTCTTAACAAGTAAATTGGGATTAGAATATAGAATTGGCGATTATAAAATTAAAAATTGGTCAGAAGCAAATTTACCAAAACCATCATAGAAAAATATTCAAAAATTATTAACTTGGATAATTCATGAATTATTGTTTTAAGCTTAAAATATCCTAATTGTCATTCTGGAAGAATCTATTTCCATAAAATTGAAAAAGCATAATTGTAAGTATAAAATAGTTGCAAAATAGATCCCTCCTGGATGACAGTGATAAGGTTCATGAATAGATCAGGTTAATTGACTTTTTTTCGCAATAAATTTTCAAATTACTCCATATTCTCCATCACAATTCAAATTCCTTCCAAATTACAACAAAAATTGGTTAAAGGTTACTGACCTATATATCATAACATATTGATTGACTATGAAGTTTGAAAATTACAATATTTCAATGGAAATAAAAAAGAACCTGTCAAAACTTGGTTTTAAGCGTCCGACGGATATACAATTTAAATCGATCCCATCGATTATGAAAGGAGAAGACGTATTTGCTATAGCTCAAACGGGAACGGGCAAGACAGCTGCATTTGTAATTCCTATTGTTAATAAAATCCACAACAATAAAAGCAGTAAACACTCCTTTGGCATTAAGTGTATCGTTCTGGTTCCAACTCGGGAATTAGCATTGCAGATTGGCGAGGTATTTTTCACCCTCGCGAAACACACTAAAGTTAAAACCTTTTCCCTTTATGGCGGCGTCGAACAGGATCCCCAAATCAAGAAGCTGCAAGATGGCATCGATATTCTGATCGCAACTCCAGGTCGCATGTTCGACCTCATCAGCCAGGGATATATTAAACTTTCTAATATCGACACACTAATATTGGATGAAGCCGACCAAATGCTGGATTTAGGGTTTATAAAAGATATAAAATCTATAAAGAAAAAACTCACCAGAAAACATCAAACTCTTTTCTTCTCCGCAACCATTAATCATGCGCTCAAAAAGCTTGCGTTTTCACAGGTAAGTAGTTCTGCAATTCGTATTCAGATATCCCCTGATGATCCTGTCTCCAAAAATGTCTCTCACTTTGTAGTATTTGTTGAAATGGAGGACAAACGGTTTTTTTTGCAGAGATTCATATCGAGTAATCCCGCTAGTAAGATCATTGTATTTGTTAGAACAAGAGTACGGGCTGAACGAGTGGCAAAAGCTATGGAGCGGGTTCAGATAAACTCCTTTACAATTCATGGTGAAAAAGAACAGTCCAATCGGAATGAAGTCATGAAGCGATTTAAAGGCGGCGGCTTTAATATCCTCATTGCCACAGATGTAAGCGCTCGGGGAATCGATATACCGGATGTAAACTATGTCATCAACTACGACTTGCCTGATAAGCCTGAAAATTATGTGCACAGAGTGGGAAGAACCGGGCGAGGGATCAAGAAAGGAATTGCCATCTCCTTTTGCAGTAAGGAAGAGAAAGAAATACTTGGAGATATTCAAAAATTGTTAAATAAAGAAATCGAGGTCATAAATATCCACAAAAAGGATTATGCATTTACGATCGAGCCTCCCAAAGAAGAAGTCAACTGGCAAGCGTTGATGAATAGCCACGAAAATAAAATAAAAATCAAGAAGAAACAATCTAAAAAAACTAAAAAGCAGATGTGAAAACTAAGAATCAACAAATGGAGAAATAGAAACAATGACCTCTCTTAAAAGATTAAATTTCTGATAAGAATTTAAGCCAAAATAGTTTTTATTCGATTTGTTATCCTGGATAATTCATAGCGCAACTCAAGGCTGCAAACAAATTAAGTTTTTCCGGAGTTGAGTTACAAAAGCTATCATTAAAGATTGATGTTTGTTTAATTAATGAGCACCCTTCGATACACCGACTAAAGTCGGTTACTGTGTGGTGAGCGCAGTCGAACCGCTCAGGATGCTATTTTGGGAGAGAATAAAGCTAAAAACGAGCATCCCGAGTAGCTATCATAGTTTTTTTATGATTGCATATCGAGGGGTGCAAACTTTGATTAAAAAACAAAGTTTTTGAAGGTAATAGCATAAGTTTTGGCGCTGTCATCCAGATTTCTATGACTAAATCAAGTATTTTTTAGCAACATTGGATTTATTGATACATAGTTTGAGTTGTATTGTTTTTGTTCTTTGATAATTGCACAAATAATTCTCAGCAAATTTTTTTTGAGACGTTTGATGTTTTCCTGGTAAATGGCTTTGGCGACCTGATTTTTTAAGACTTTTCTATCGAGCGCCTGGAGCGCATTGGTTGCGTTTTTTTAAAATATTATTTATCTATTGCCGTAAAAACACAGGTTTCAGCGTCAACTCAAAATCAGACATTTAACCAACACTTTTATTGTTATTTCATTTGATATTACATAAATTAATATTTAGCAGAAAAACTATTTACTCACTTGTTAGCCGTAAGACAGGACGCAACAACCAATGAAATACATACTGACAATTACAACGGCTTTTTTGCTCTTGTTGCTGGCCACACCGCCCGTGTTCGCGCAGGGCGCAGGCATTGAATGGGACATCCTTAATCAGGAGGTCATGGAGCTTTATCGTACGGGCAAATATGACCGTGCCGTCGTTGTCGCCAAGAAGGCCCTCGAAGTAGCCGAGAAAAACGTCGGCCCCAATCATCCCGATGTGGCCCAGAGCCTGAACAACCTAGCCGAGCTCTACAGAATCCAAGGCCAGTACGCAGAGGCCGAGCCGCTCTACAAGCGCGCGTTGGCAATTGATGAGAAAGCTCTTGGTCCCAATCACTCTGCTGTTGCGACAGACCTGAACAACGTGGCCTTGCTCTACTACACCCAGGGCCAGTACGCAGAGGCCGAGCCGCTCTACAAGCGCGCGCTGGCGATAACAGAGAAGGCGCTGGGGCCGGACCATCCCGACGTGGCCACGAGCCTGAACAACCTGGCCGTGCTCTACTACACCCAAGGCCAGTACGCGCAGGCCGAGC
>JADFJB010000179.1 GCA_022566355.1 candidate division KSB1 bacterium | reverse complement strand
TTACTCGCTATTATTAAGTCTACTCTAAAAACCGATGCCATCGCTTTTCTAAAAAAATTGATACATAAAAACAAATACTTATGAGAGCGATGGAATCGGTATCCCACCTTTTTAGAATGAACTCAATAATGTTACAAGATTTTTTTGTAAAAGGGTAATAATTAAAGGGTCCAGCATTTTCCCTTATATAAACGAAGAGAAACGTTGCTTTTATAGGAGGATATATACATTCGTAGGATTATTGCAGGTCTGGATATATTTACACTCTTAGAGAGATTTCAGGATTAATTAACTTGGATAATTCATGAATTATAGTTTTAAGCTTGAAGTTTCCAGAGTTGTCATCCCGTCGCAAAGGGATCTATTGCCATAAAATTGAAAAAGCATAATTGTAAGTATAAAATAGTTGCAAAATAGATCCCTTCTGGATGACAGTGATAGTGTTCATGAGTAGTCCGGGTTAATTATGAACGTTGCGAAAAGACAATTCAGCAAAATTTCTTTTACAACAAGAAGAACAAATATTCGGTTTTTCACATTCTTTAGTTGGTGCGATACTCCGCCGCTTCTCCCTTAGAAATTCCTATTGTAGTGTAATCGTACCAAGGTTCTGGTTGGACCCAGCAATTACCTCTACATTGTCTGTTACAAATGAAAGTCCTGTTGTATCGTTGACACTAACAGTGAAAACTCCCTCTGGTAAAAAGGCCAACATAAAAGAACCGTTCGTTGTATCTACTATTGATGAAGTCAAAGTATCCATCCCTATTATTGCATATGCGATTGCCGAATTTTGAGGATTTGCGATAACACCTGAAATTGAGCCTGTAATAGCTTTGGGCACAACTCGAACAGTGGGCTTCAAAATATAACCGTTCGGATTGTTTGGTGGACCTGTTGTTACAATGGATCTATTAGCATCAAAATCAACTACCAATTCATACGTTGAGCCCGAAACAACAGTAAACTCCGGGCCTAGCTTTAAGCCAGTCTTAACGCCACTGGGAACAGTTATTTTGTGTGTCTGACCATCTACGACAACCTCTGCATCGTCAATTATGAGCCGTATTTGAGAATATTGTCCGGCAGGAACCTGAGCCGATCCAATTACAATTGA
Source organism: candidate division KSB1 bacterium (assembly GCA_022566355.1). Lineage (NCBI taxonomy): Bacteria > Pseudomonadati > Candidatus Zhuqueibacterota bacterium. The sequence continues at coordinate 5,284 of JADFJB010000179.1, read as the reverse complement.
TTTCCCATTATTCCATTCTAATAAATTTACAGTAATGGGCTCGCTATTCACTGTAATCCAATCCTCATTAATGTTTGCACTAATTTCTGAAAAAGTAATATTCACTGCTTCATATGTAGCTGGCGAATCAGTTAAGCTTATTTTGAGATTGCCCGTTTGACCTGGAGATGTTAAGCTGTCACCACTACAGCCAGCTAATAACGTAATAGGTAACAATAAAAGTTTGAATAAAAATCGCATACCATTCTCTTCTTCTTCATATTTAGATCCATATGATGTTTACAATATAAATCAAATTAACTTAAATAAGTATATCCAACAACATACCTTGTATTGAATTTTGATTCACATTCTGTAGGTTGCTATAAAATAATTTCGAATAATCCGAGCTCTCAAATTCTTTCGAATAATCTGAAACGGGTGAAGACTTTATTCGATTCGATAAGTTATCAATCTGGATAGAAAAACCATTAACACCAGCGAAAGTATCCTTTATACCTCCAAAGTTTTGCGCAATGGCTTCCGATAATTTTTCTTGATCAATCTCAAGTTTCCCATCACTGTTTTTTTGGATACCAAATGATTCCAATTCACTTTTATGGTCAGAAATGAAAGAATTAATCGTTTCAAGAACATCATCATTAATGTAGTCACTGTTGTTTTGCAAAAAATCAATAGAAGAATTTAGTTCAGAAACGAAATTTGAAATTGCATTATCGACTGTATCCGCATCAGGTGCAATAGTCAAATCCACATCGCCAACACCCAATAAATTTACTGTTACCATGCTATTGTCTAAATAAACCGTATTGGATTCTGATGAATATTCCATTCCATCAACTACATAAGCAGAATCCTGGGCGATGGTTGTAATAATATCTGCACCCATTGCGGTAACAGCACTACCTGATACATCAGAAATTGAAAATCCATTTACAGCCCCTGTACTATTCGATGCAATGGTGATCTTTTTAGTATTCGCACTACTGCCAGAAGTTACATTCGCTGTTATACCAAGGTTGGCATCATTAATAGCCATTGTCATCTTTTCTAGTACATCTGCGTTTGTGTCTCCTGCTGTTACATCAATACTAAGTTCAAAGTCGTTCCCGTCAATTGAAATATTGAAAATATTCGTCCCAATTGGTACAACACTTGTCTCAGTTTCATTTAAATCATTGCCTTCATTTTCCTGGGACAGGGCCAGTTGTGTGATTGATATTTGATAAGTAGATTCAGAAGCGCCGGTAACCGATGACAATGCATCATAAGCTGTGGCAGTAAGAATGTTGGTATCCGAAGACTTAGCGGTGCGATCATTAAAAACTGAGTTTGAAGCAGCAAGAGTTAATTTTTGAGCTTGGTTAGCCAAGTCTACAACATTATTATAGAAATTTCCCAAAACCTGAGCAGATTCAGCAGAGAATATTTGGTTTGATATCTTATTTTGAATACTTGCTACAGCTGATATAATTACTTGTTCAGAAAAACCTGTCGAAGGCTTAACTCCAATGGTTGAGATAAGGTTGGATATTTGATTGTTGTAAAAATATGAGCCAGCAATATTCATGATTTCCTCATTTCCTTTAAATAAAAAACCCACTTCCAAACGCAGTGGGTTGACTATTTTTTTACCTAGCAACCCCGCTATCTTATCCAAATCAATGGACTTAGACCGGAAGCTTTGCGACCCTTCTTTTCAGAAGATTTGCCCTTCAGTACAATCTGGAAATAATCTTTTATTCCATAATGATTATCGGCGCGTAACTACAAATACTTTAGTCCTAAAGATTGATAATTTTCCTTGGAATGGAGTTAGATCGCCCGATTCAAAATCATCTGCAAATATGCAGGCAGTCAACTTCCAGTCCGGATAATCTTATGTGGACAAATTGGGACATTTAGTACTCACGATTTTACTTACACTTTTGAATACATATTTCTGGAATTTTTCGTCCCATAAGGTTTCAACTAATTTCCTAGAAAATTATTGATTTTGGCTTTCTCGACTAGTACTATTTATCATTTGGTAGACTTCACTTGTGATCACCAGGAAGATGATAGTGCTTGAAATAAATAAATAATATCCTGAGAACCTTGTCTTAATGAATTTGCGAACATCAATTTCGGCCTTCTCGCTTCTGTTTATGGCGGCCATCGCATCCTATGCCCAGTTACCACCAGAGCTGAACAAACCCACAACGACGTTAATTAATATCAATCAGATATCCAGTTGGGTACATACGAATGATCAGATTGGTCCTAATCCCCACACAAACGGCGCGGGCACAACCTATCCGAGGGGCACGGCTAATGTAATGTACAAAGATGGCGTCATCTGGGGCGGCTTTGTCAAGGACGGCCATGAGCCGGAACTGCGCGGCGGCGGCGGTCTATGGTACCAGGGGACGCTTCTTGGTGCCATACTTTCTCAGGGCGTTGCTGAGGACACGGCATCGTCAGATACCCGTATCTGGCGCATCCGCAGAGACTGGCAGAACGCAGATTTAACTCGTGATGCATCAGAGTTTTTCTATGTTTCGCAAGACAGTGTGACCCAGGATCAGATCAATACGCTGCGATCTTTGTATCAAAGGGATTGGAACGAATGGCCCTGGCAAAAGGGCGCACCTTATTATGATGATAACAGAAATGGCATCATGGATGCAGGTGAGGAGCCCGGTTTGAATTCTGCAGATCAAGTCGTTTGGTTCGTGGCCAATGATCTGGATGCGAGCCGGACTATTTCTTTCATCGGCAGCCCGCCGATTGGTCTTGAAATTCAGACTGCGATTTGGGCCTACAACCGAACTGGATCCCGTTTGCATGAGGCCCTGCAACATGCGGTTTTTAAACAGGTGAAGCTCATCTACAAAGGTAGAATTGATACTCCAAAGAGCGCAAGAATCGACAGTATGTATGTTGGCTTATTTGCTGATACCGACATTGGAGATATTAGGGATCTTGCCGGATGTGACACGACACTGCAATTGGGTTATGGCTATAATGGCTATCCAATTGAGGCTGCTTTCGAAGAATTTGACCTTGCTCCGCCAGCATTTGGGTATTTGTTAATCCAGGGGCCGTTGATTCCCAGTGATGATCCATCCGAAAAAGGCAGATTTGATTTTAATCATAGAAAAGGGTATATGAATTTGAAAATGACCTCCTTTTGGCTCCACGCTTCGGGGGGAGTCAATAGTCCACCAGGTCGTTATAACTATCGTAATACTTTGAGTTTATATAATCTATTGAATGGTCTTATGCCATTTTCATGGCCATCACCTATGACAGATCAATATGGGAATCCAACCAGGTTCACCGTTCCCGGTGATCCGGTTGCCGGAACCGGGTGGATTGACGGTGTATTTGATCGCAACCATTCATATTCATATGGAGGGCCCCTTCCCGGCGAGCGCTATTTTTCCCTGAATTCAGGACCTTTTGCCATGGCTTTGGGTGATACCCAGGAGGTGGTAATCGCCATGGTCGGTGGATCCGGGTCAGATCGCTTGGCTAGTATTTCCGTCATGAAACATTACGTCAAGTGGGTAAAGCAATTTGGAGCTGCTAACTTTGCCATCGGTTTTGCTGAAAAGACCACTGAAGAACCTTCAAATGATTCACCACAGGACTATAGACTTTATCAGAATTATCCCAATCCCTTGGCCTTGAGCACAAAAATCAGGTATGACCTGCCTGCTCAACGAAAGGTCAAGCTAACAATCTATAATCTCTTAGGACAAGAAATCATAGCCCTCGTAGATGAGATTCAGAATCCCAGGTCCTATTCATATGATTGGGATGGCAGAAATGCTGCAGGACAGCGGGTTGCCAACGGAGTTTATGTATATCAACTTACAGCAGGCGCTCTAGTGATCACCAGGAAGATGATGGTGCTGGAAATAAATAAATAATATTTGGCAACAAATTTCTTTTTGTTAAAGCAGAAGCGAGTAAAGATAGATAATAAATGATTTTGATCAAAAACTGGTTTGTGGAACTTAAACGGCTGGCGCCGAACTGGAAAGTGATATGATTGGCAAAACCATATCATATTTTGCCCTGTGAGATAAAAATGCACGAGTTCTTAAAAATAATTGGACCCAAGAGAGAACTTCAACATGTTGATGAATCTCCATCTACATTATCTCACGGGGTAAACAAAGCCCACGACACCAAGCTGAAACAGACGATCGCGCTGAACTTTCTGTCACCTGAAAGACCGGACGATAACATAAAAGGGCAAATACTTCTCCTTCTTTTAGTCGTCTTTACTTTGACGGGATGCAATTACAACTCCACTGAGTCAATAAATGAGCCCATAAACCACTCGCCAGAAATCGTAAGTTTAACAGCTACTCCATCCACTATTGTCGCGCCTGACATTTCCGGTCTCGACGTAAAGGCAACAGATGCGGACAGCGACGAACTGACGTATGCTTGGAGTGCCGAGCATGGGGAGATAGTACCCTCTTTGAATCCTACTACGGCCACATGGTTCTCAGGTAACGTCGCACGAGGTGATTATGCGGTGACCTGCAGTGTCAGTGACGGCAAAGACACGACGACTAGATCAGTCACCATAACTGTGCTTTAATTAAGGGGGTTCAAAAAGCGACCAGATGAAGATCATTCTTCCCCAGTAGCGAAGAAGCCAACGAAATTCAAGAAAACAGAATAAGGATCGAGGAGAGAATTTTGATCGAAGAATTCGGAGATGCGTTCCGGAAGTATAGGGAAGCTACAAGCAAGCTGATTCCATTCATCTATTGAGATGAAGAACGCGCATGCAGGTTGGATACAGTTGGGATAGCGAGGCGGCAATAAATGGAACTCAGACAACTTGAAGGGAGGAGAGTGGGGTGAGTGGTCGATTGCAGCTGAAAACCAAGCGTCATTAAATTGAAACTTTCATTCTTGCTTTTGGGAAAAAGTATTTTATATGGATCATTCTAATAATGCGTGCTTATTCTTGCCACAGACTAACACAGACTAACACGTAAAATATAATGTCAGGATGAGGAATATTACAAAATGATATGTATCCACCTTTTTATGTATCCGTCAGCCGACGGATATGTTCAAATAAGGGAACTTCATTTCTACAATAATTAACCTGAACAATTCATAGCCACAAAGTAACAAAGGCACAAAGTATAAAAAAAAAGAAAATAAGTTTTATAAAATAAATCGAAAGAAACTCAGCTATTAATCGTAGTTCTTCTAAGTTATATAATCTTATTGTCTTGTCGGCAGAATTTATGATAATGCAAGTTAATTG
>JADFJB010000178.1 GCA_022566355.1 candidate division KSB1 bacterium | reverse complement strand
TAGCGAATGTGCTGTTGGATTCATTGGATCGAGAATTAGAGAAGCGTGGACATCGTTTTGTTCGCTATGCGGATGATTGTAATGTCTATGTTCGCAGTCGCCGTGCAGCAACCTGACCAATGTCAACTATTATTTCCTTCCGGCGACAATTAAAATTCCCTTTTTTTAGTATCTCATTAATCATTATATGTCATTGAACCAGTGATGATCGTATGGTCTACTTATTCCCTATTCCTTGCAATGGTTAACCATTGCAAAAAAACATCACCACCTTTCCGTTTAATTTTTTAATCATTCTGTTTGTTTTATTTGGGATTGTTCCAATCTATAACTTTTGATATTTAGTTCAAGAATCACACTATGATGAACCAACCGATCAATTGCCGCTGCTGTTATCATTGGATCCTTAAAAATGGTTTCCCATTTTGAAAAGGGAAGGTTACTGGTTAACATAATACTTCCTCTTTCATATCGGTCTGCCAAAAGCGTAAACAGGACTTCCATCTCTTCACGATTTTGTTGAATATAGCCAATATCATCAAGAATCAACGCATCATATTTGGCTAGTTGTTTTAAGAAACGAGGCAACTTGAAATCTCGTTTCAAGATTAACATTTGTTGAACCAAAAGATTGCACGGACTGAATAATATCCTTCTTCCCTGTTGCACAAGCTCTTGAGCTATCGCACATAACAAATGGGTTTTGCCGCTGCCAGGATTCCCAAAGGCCAATATGTTTTCACAACGATCCAAAAATGAACCATCCAATAAAACGCTCACTTGAGAATTAACTCTACCGGGTAATCGTTTGCGATCAAAAGATTCTAACGTCTTTTCCAGGGGTAATTTCGATTCTCTGAGTATACGTGTGATGCGATTATAACGTCTCACCTCACGCTCTCTTTCGATAAGTTCTAAAAGATATTGTTCGTAACTCAAGGAGTCTTGTCTGGCTAAATGAGCTTGTTCCTGGTAACAAGACTTTACAGTCGGCAAATGAAGTTCTTTTAAATAGTGATTGATTTGTTTCTCTAACATGTCACTGTCCATTTTCCTAATAACAGTTGATCATAAATATTTAGGTCAACAGAGTCAATGTTAACATCTTTTGACTTTTCAAGTTTTTGGTCTGATTGAATCAGTTCTCGAACTGTTTCGCAGCAGATGGGGATGTTTTTTATAAACATATAGTCCAACGCATGATCTACGGCGGTTTCATTTTCCCTTGCGGCCAGATATAATATTTTCAAATATTCTTTGGCTGCTTTAGGATGAGAATGGCGACCTAAATAATCATAAGCCATGCGGAATCGATGCGTAGGAAACAAATCCTTTTTATATCGATAGTTGGCAAAAGCTCCTGGTTTACGAATCAACCAATCGATAATGTGGCGATATTGAATATGAGAACGACTCTCGCCTCGAAGTCTGGGGATTTTCTCTATGCATTTTTGAGCATACCAGATTTCCAGATAATCTGAATACAATCGAACTTTTACGATCTCGCCAATGAGACGGCTGTGAACCGAATAAATATTGTGGCTTACCCGAATGGTGCTGCTGGGACCAACTTTGATCTCCATGTTTTTACGGCAATCCAGACGAGAATTGGGTAAACGATGCAAAACAGTCAATTCCTCTTCAAATCGTTTTCGCCGGTTTGAATTTAGCTGGTTGAACAAATTTTTAAGATAGTGTTCATACTCGTCGCGATTCTGAAAATCGCTACTGCCGCCAAGCATAAATGATTGTTGCAGAGCTTTTTTAAAGCGAAAATGACGTTGTTCTACATCGCCATTTTCATTGGCTTTGCCTGGCTGTATCTTTCGGCCATGCAATTTATAATGCCTTAACAAGCTGGCATAACGCTGAGTAAATACTTTATGGCTGCAACTGTTATTTATCGCAGCGCTCAATCGATCTGTCTGGTGGCTATCTGGGACGCCGCCCAATTCCCAAAGTGCATTTTGTAAGCCATTACTTAAGCTTTCAAAACTCTCCGAAAAACAGATCGTCCCAGTTTCCCAATTGGAATAGGTGAGAACAAAATGATAGATCATATGGTTAAATGGAACTTTATTAATTGTAACCCCTAAATCATCCATATGAGTAAAATCGGATTGACACAATTGTCCAGGATGATGTTGTTGAGCAAAAAATACCTCTTTGGCTGGGCCTTCGGTGCTGCGCCAATGTTTTACACGTCGCTGGAGAGTGCGTAACTGGCCATCTGAAAATTTGCCGGGATATTGGCCTTGTAAATAGTCAAAAAGCGTTTTTGCTTCAAGACCAGGATTAATCTGCAATTTGGTTTTTACCTCGTCCCATACTTCAGAAAACGGGTCTTCTCGGGTAAGCCAGGGATGTTCAACGTTTATTTCGCTGGGAAGTCTTTTTAAACGAATATACTTCCTTGCTGTCTTTACATCCATCCCAGCTTTGGATGCTGCGATACTTTGTGTCCTCTCTGTCTGCATTAGTCTCATTAACCTCCGCACTTGTTGTTCTGTTACCATCTAAGCCTCCATTTGGTTTGACTTAAATGGTATGAATACCCTCCTAAAAAAAGGGAATTTTAATTGTCGTTAATAGGGACTTTTAAATGTCGCTAATCAAAAATGCAACAAATTAAAGTCTCTCAAATAACTGAAGCCACGTGGCAGATTATTTGAGTGTTGGTAATACCAAAGTTAACCACTTGGATCAGAATTGAAAAAACTATTAAATATTGAAGAGACTTCAGACTATTTAGGCATAAAAGTGCCAACGCTTTATTCATGGGGCAGCCGGAGAAAAATACCATTTATAAAAGTTAGTCGACTGGTCAAATTTGATCCAAGAGGGCTTAAAAAATGGCTTAAATCACAAACTCAGGAAGTCCAGGTCTATTGATCTGAAATTTACTTTAAAACGATAGTATTATGCTTGAAACATCACAAATTATTCACTACATTGGACTTAAATATTCTTTTTCTATTAACAATAGTGAGGTATCCAATGGCTATTTATAACCAAAATAGCAAATGGTTTATCGACTATTACTACAATTGAAAAAGAAAACAGGAAAGTGTAGGAACCATCAAAAAGCTGGCTCAAAGAGCTTTTGAAGCCAGGAAAGGAAAGATTGCGCAAGGGCATTTTGGTTTGAAGAAGTCTGAGAAGCGTGTCAAATTCAATGAGTTCAGCAAAGAATAACTTAGTTATAGTAAATCTTACAAACGATCATATAAGAAAGAGCTTTTAGGGCATAAGCAAATTACAACAACGATGAGATATTCTCATTTGAGTAATGAGCATAAAAGACTGGCTTTGGAACGTTTATAAGCCAGTTATGTATACCAAGATGAAAATTGTGAAAACTGGAGGTTCGTAAGTCTTTAAAAAACAATATATGCGCCCATAGCTCAATTGGCAGAGCAACGGACTCTTAATCCGCAGGTTCTAGGTTCGATTCCTAGTGGGCGCACTGCTTAAACCCTGTAATATTAAATTGTTATGGGGTTTATTATTTGATTCCAATTTAACTGGTTTTGACTCATTTTAACCCCTTTTTAACAGAGTCGTGTCACGGTAGCGTCACGGTGCTCAGATTTATTCCGATTCCGAGACTCCATACACCCAAAAAAATGAGGGGTAGGTAAGATATATATATACCCGTCGCTAAATATTTTTTAGAAATTTTTCCTTATAAGGTAGCTAACTAAGAAAATATATCCAGTGGGGGTTTCTGATGTGGTTCTCCCTACACCTCTGTATTTCTTGCTCTGGTAAACGAAACAGTAATACCAGGACTTAGTACCGCCTATTTTGGTTTTGTAGAATTTACTCATTGGCAAAGTTCTTCAAATATTATTAGGCCACAAAGATATAAAAACCACCCAAATCTATGCTAAACTGATAGACAAAAAGAAAGACGAAGCGATAGATAAACTTCCCGAATTGATGTAGTAGAGAAAAATTCATAAATGACATGGAGCAACGGACTTCTAAACCCATTACCCACTATCCCCGTATCCTTTTGAAATTCAAGTAAGTTTATGTTTTTACAATAACTTATAGTAGTAGTTGATTTATACCAATTTTGCTGTATTTATACCAATTGTGTCCAATTATAGACACCATATGGACACCAAAGTGGGTGGCGGGTGATTGATGCCCCCACCCCTTTTTTTGGAAAGGGTTACCCCCATGCTACATATGGATCCTTCTGAGTATGCCAATAGAATCATTTTACAAGTGTTCATGTGTCCGTTGATACCTTTTGGTGGCAAGGAACGAAAAGAAGTGCAACAGAACTTTCCCATTAAATAAAAGCCCGTGAGAAAAAACGGGTTGAAATTAGTTAACAAAAATTATTATAATAACTATAACAATTAGAAAAGGAATAGATATGGAAGCAATGACAGAAAAACAAGTAAACCCTTCTAAAATAATGCAAATCGGAATGGGATTTTGGGCATCAAAAACACTACTCACAGCAGTTAATATGGAGCTATTTACTTATTTAGCAAATGGGGAGTTATCAGGACAAGACATTAAGACAAGATTAGGCTTGCATGAAAGAGGTCTTTATGATTTTTTAGACACCTTGGTAGCATTAGGTTTTTTAAAAAGAAGTGGCTTGAAGGAAACTGCTTTGTACAGAAACGCAGAAGATACGGATTTATTTCTCGACAAAAATAAACAAAGCTATGTTGGTGGTATGTTAGAAATGTCTAATAATAGGTTATATCCATTCTGGCATAATCTTGAAGATGGATTAAAAACAGGTGCCCCTCAAAATGAAACGAAAACCGGTGGTAAACCTCTTTTTGAAGAACTTTATGCCAACGAAGAAAATCTTCGAGAATTTTTAAAAGCAATGGGCGGTATACAAATGGGAAACTTCATGACTTTTTCTAAAAAGTTTGATTTTTCCAACTATGGTACGCTTTGCGATATAGGAGGTGCTGGAGGGTATCTTTCTGCCCAAGTAGTTCTGAATAATGATCATATGAAATGTATTTCCTTTGACTTACCTCCCGTAAGTCCAGTAGCAACAGAAACTATAAACAACATGAGCCTGGGTGATAAAATAATTATTCAATCCGGAGATTTTTTCAAGGAAGACTTTCCAAAAGCGGATATAATTACTATGGGAAATATTCTTCATGATTGGGGAACTCAGGATAAAAAGATGCTCATCAAAAAAGCTTATGACGCCCTACCTCAAGGAGGGGCCTTAGTGGTTCTTGAGAACATTATAGATGACGACCGCAGTAAAAATGCTTTTGGTCTCATGATGTCATTAAATATGTTGATAGAAACACCTGAAGGTTATGACTTTTCTTTAGCGGACTTTGATAGGTGGGCAAAGGAAATTGGCTATAGAGAAACTTCTACTATGCCATTGACAGGGCCTTCAAGTGCCGTAATTGCAACTAAGTAAAAATAATTTTCGCAACACATGCCGTAAGTAATGGCGGTTTTGTTAATGCTAGAATGAACCGCGCTATCATCAATCGTATTGTCGGAAATGTTGGAATATTAACAACAGGAGCGTAAAAGAAAATTGAAGAGTATGAGAAAGAGATATAAAACGCCAAACGAAGAACGGGAAATACTTCTAGGTCAGATAAGGGAAAATCTTAAACAAAGAAAGTTGACTAATTTGACATTAAGCAAAATGAAATATCGACAATCAATCAAAACAGCATGCGCTTTAATAAGGAGTTTGCGGTGATTTCCATGCCCATACCCCATCGAGTGGTAAAACTGGCAGGGGCTGTTAATATAAAAGAGATATAAAAATTGGTCAACTCGGAGCAGTTCGTACGTCTTTGAAAATGTTATAAATTATCATGCGGATATTTCTAATCGCCGCCCCATCATGATTATTTGGGGTGTAGGGGTACGATTACGCAGAAAAACAATTCTTTTTTTCTAACCATCCTCTGAATCCGATCTTTCAAGGTTCGATATAAGTTATAAAGGGAATTATCCTCAATATTACCTCATCCGAATATAGAAAACCGAATGGTGAGCTTCTATGAAGGTCTGGTGGGGATTTGGTAGCTCCTGAGCGATCCTTTCAAGCTCCGAAGTTCAATAACTAGAATCATTTTATTCTATCCATCCTATATCCAATAATTCCGAGAAAATTATTGATTTTGGACTAATCAATTTGTAATATCCAATATCAATGAACTGTAAATATCTCCTGAATAAAATCAAAACTTTGTGATAACCATATCATGATCGGCAAAACAATCCCGCCCAGCAGGCTGTCGCAGAATAGCCTTCAACCCGATGAGTCATTTGGGGCATTTCAATATTAGCTGGCGAGATTTGTTCTTCTTGAATATGACTCAAGTTATTGTTATTTTAGCAATTAAGAATATACGAACAACCTAAAAGGAGATAGTTTTGGCTTTTCTTGGCACAGAT
>JADFJB010000177.1 GCA_022566355.1 candidate division KSB1 bacterium | reverse complement strand
TGAATGATTAAAATATCCTCCTTTTTGCATATGGGTTTTATCGCATTTATTTTACTCATGTGTTTGGTAATAATTTTCTCTATAATTCATACTTCAAGCTGTAAATTCAACTCAATTGAGATTAATCACTAATTTGGACAGCCAATGCTACGAAAAACAATCATTCTGATTTTTTGCATCTTTTTACCATTCAACATTGTTCATGCTACTGAGAAACTAAACCTGGTTACGTGAATGCTCATTGTGCTACTGACAAATATTCCGTTTACAGTTACAGTCATAAGATTCCTGACTCCTCTTAGGTTTCTTTTCATAAATTCAAATATTGCTTTTCTTGATTCTTTTGTTAGATTTCAAAATGAAAATAGAATTTCTATCGCCCATTACCGATATTGAAACTATTGCAAGAAGCAAGTCAATTCGGATATTGCACTATTTAAGAAATAGATATGGCGGCAAGGAATGGAAAAAGGAAAAAAGGTATTGCTTTAATCAGAGCTCCATATGATGGTTTACCGCGTAAAGCTGAAATTCATTGGTTTGAAGCTAAAGGAGTGGGTAAAGTCGAAGTTAAAAGGAAACGTTGGCTAGAGTAAAAATTTATCATGAAAATAAAATGTATTTGTAACTCGGGCATTGCCCAACTTGAAGATAATAAAGATTGGATTGAAGTTAAGAATGGGTTGGCGGGTAGTCTGACTATTGGTAAAGTATACGAAGTACTTGAAATCGAAGGATCAGATTACAGAATTATTGATGACGAAGGCGAGGATTATCTTTATCCCACCAGCTTTTTTGAAGTTGCACAAACGACACATTTAGAACGCCATTTTATGGAAAAAAGTACTGAAACGTAATAATTACGTTTAATTAACCTGGACTATTCATGAACCTTTTCAAGGTCGTCCAGGAGGGATCTATTTTGCAACTATTTTATACTTACAATATGCTTTTTCAATTTTATGGAAATAGATTCTTCCAGAATGACAACTTTGGAAACTTCAAGCTTAAAACTATAATTCATGAATTATCCAAGTTAATTACTATTGGGGCAGTAAGTTAATACAGAACGTATGATGTATCCACAAATTGCCGGTTATTTTCAACCATTTTAGCGTTAGTTCGCTTAGTGGTCTGTTGCATAAATTCGGTGACGTATTTTTAATACGGAACTATAGAACTGTAGTATTTTGTTTGTCTCAATTACCCCTCTTAATTAAACCTCTCAGGTTTTCAAAACCTGAGAGGTTTTCCCCCTCCTTATTTTTTTGACTGAAATCTTATCGTTTCAATCTGGAAGATTCCCGATAAACTTGTGCCCGCATGTTTTTAGCGGGTAAGCATTCGGGAATGACAGCTAATGTGTTTTCTGTCAAACACGAATCTAATAGAAGATTATAAATGTGAGTCTACTCTAAAAACCGATGCCATCGCTTTTCTAAAAAAAATTAATACATAAAAACAAATACTTATGAGAACGATGGAATCGGTATCCCACCTTTTTAGAATGAACTCAAATGTAATATCAATAAAAAGCAAATTCTTTGAGCCTCAACTTTAAGTATATGAGCTGAATGATTAATATATCCTCTTCTTGGCTGTAGGGTTTTATCTTTTATTTTACCCTTGTGTTTATTAAATAATTTTTCTATACTTCATACTTCAAGCTGTAAAATCAACTCAATTGGGATTAATCACTAATTCGGACAGCCAATGCTACGAAAAAAAACCCTTCTGATTTCTTGTTTCTTTTTACCATTCAACCTTGTTCATGCCACTGAGAAGATTGATCATTTGATAATCGATTCTCCATCCGTCGTATTGGCAAATATTCCGTTTACGGTTACAATATCTGCAATGGATCAATTCGGCAATGTGATCAGCGATTTTTCAGACACACTCAATAGTGAAGGCATCTGGCAAAAAAATAATGGCACTATCACAAAATTGGATCGAATCGGTCCTTTTGTAAATGGCAAATATATTATTGAAAATGTGGTTATTTCACAGCTTGGCAATCAAAATTTTCAATTCCGATTTAATGAATTACAAAATGACCAAGGATTCTATGTCCTCCCTGGCATCCTGAGTATTTTTCCTCCAATTCTGGCGATTTTTCTGGCGCTGATTTTACGGCAAGTAGTGTTATCTTTATTCTTTGGAATTTTGCTCGGGGCGATCTTTCTCAATGGTTATCAGCCCATTATCGGCTTTTTGCGTTCGTTGGATCAATATGTAATCGGCGCCATCGCCGATCCGTCTCACACTCCGGTTATTGTTTTTAGTTTATTGCTCGGCGGCATGGTGGGAATTATGTCAAAGTGCGGCGGGATGGCTGGTATCGTACAGTCATTATCAAAATATGCAAAAACCAGGAGAAGCGGCCAGGTTGCAACCTGGGCAATGGGTATTTTCATCTTTTTCGATGATTATGCCAATACCCTCGTGGTTGGCAATACCATGCGCCCTCTTACCGATAAGTTAAGGATTTCACGAGAAAAGCTGTCTTACATTGTCGATTCAACCGCAGCGCCTATCGCAAGTATCGCAATTATTTCCACCTGGGTGGGATTCCAAAGCGGTTTAATCGACGATGCATTAAGAGCAAATGGAATGGATGGGGACGGATATTTCATTTTTTTCCGCAGCATTGGCTATTCGTTTTACAGCATTTTTACCATGGCTGCCGTTTTCCTGATTGGCTACACCGGCAGAGACTTTGGCAGTATGCTAACCGCCGAAACAAGGGTTACCGAAACCGGTGCGGTTTTGCGGGATGGAGCAGTTCCGCTTTCTAATACCCAGGAGATGGAAATTGAAAAAGATAAAGACGGTATACCATTGCGCTGGTATAATGCAATCGTTCCGATTTTAGTTATGATTGTGGTTTCTTTTGCCGGGCTCTATTATAGTGGTTATCTATCCCTGGCAAACGAAGCCGGTTCATCGAGTATCATTCAAATAATCGGTGCGGCAGACCCATTTGCCGCATTAATGTGGGGCACCGCCGTGAGCGTTTTTGTTGCCGGTGCCATGGCCATGAGTCAAAAAATATTGACTATGACAGAAACAATAGAAGCATGGCTCACAGGAATGAAGGCAATGTTATTGGCAATCGTAATTTTAATACTCGCCTGGTCGATTGGCGCCATCTGTAAGGATTTAAACACAGCCGGATATATTGTGCAGGCAACCAAGGGATTGTTCACTCCCCACTTTTTGCCGGTTTTAACCTTCATTATAGCTGCGGTTATTGCATTTGCAACGGGAACATCCTGGGCTACAATGGCAATACTCACCCCGCTTGTCGTGCCTTTATCTCATCAAATGTCCATAGATGCCGGCCTTTCCGCAGAACTAGGTTCGACAATCCTGGTTGCAACCGTAGCCGCTGTCCTTTCCGGTTCTGTCTTTGGCGATCATTCTTCACCCATTTCGGATACGACCATTATGTCATCGATGGCCTCTGGCGCAGATCATATCGACCATGTAAGAACACAAATTCCATACGCATTAATGGCGGCATTCGCGGGAATATTGTTTGGCTATCTGCCGGCCGGTTTCGGTATTAGTCCGCTCATCTTAATACCTATTGGGATTATTGCTATGTATGTTTTCCTGAGATTTGTTGGAAAGGTGCAAGGTTCGACAAATGGTTAGACAGGATCAACTAGATGAGCAGGATTATTAAAGAAAACGTCTAAGTCATATTAAATGTAGCGTTGAATTACTAGGTTTTGGTAATCTTGGTAAGTATTCAGCCTCGAATTCTCTAAGACTATGAACGAATATATTCCAAATAATAAAGAAGAATTAATAGCAGAAAATATTTCACACCCAAACTCACTGCTTTGAATTTGTTCAGTTCAAACGAATCCTGGATTAAATTCGCCCATTCCGAATAATATTTTTCCTGGTTTTTAACCTCAAACTAGCCAAAATCACCAAACGGCACGGTGTTTGTAAGTTTAAGTTTTTTTGCGCAGTTTTCCAAATAATTAACCTTACACGAAATTTGAAACAGGAAAATCTTACCAACATTAACCTAAAAAGGAGGAAAAAAATGCTGGTTGCCGATAAAGAACAAGAAAGACGAAAATACATACGGGTAAACCCGGCTATGGGCAATCCTGTGCTAAGCAATATCAAATTAAATGGCCGGGAATTTAACAAGTTACAGGTGATAGATATCAGTCTCGGAGGAGTGGCCTTAAAATTACCGGAACTTAGGATGAAACCAACAACAGGTACTCATATACTTGATATGAACTTTTATCTTCCCCAGGTAGGCGTTGCTGTTGCGAGCGGTATTGTTAGACGAATTGTAACTGAATTTCTTACGAATGAAATTGCCTGCGCGCTTGAATTTACCAAAGTACCAACCAGTAGTGACCGACTGTTTTTCCGGTATATCAATAATCGTCAGCGAGAATTATCCTGGTTTGATCGTGGTAATTAAGTAGGATATGATAAATTTGAAATAGGAGCTTGGGAATTAGGGAATCGAATTGCGTCTGATATTTGATGGTTGATGCTGGATTCCGTATGCCAGATTCCGGAACATGAAAGAAGTAACTCCATTCCGATGAGAGAAAATTCCAAAAATCAAAAACAAAGATTAGATTGATCATTCCACTTTTTATCCGGATCAACCTATCTTAGATTCCCCCAATTCTCACGTTCTCCTTCTTCTTTTTCCATTCTCCCAATTCTCACGTTCTCCTTCTTCTTTTTCCATTCTCCCAATTCTCACGTTCTCCTTCTTCTTTTGTCCATTCTCCCATTCGCCGGCACTTTTCACTTTGTACCTTTGCCACTTTGTTACTTTGCGCCTCTGTGCCTCTGTGGTTTTCTCCGTCTGCCGTTTGCCGTTTCACGTCTGCCGTCTTTACCTCAACAGCATCAACTTTCGCACTTCCATATAAGCACCAGCCTGGATGCGATACAAATAAACACCGCTTGGAACCCCATTACCAGTATTATTTTTAGCATCCCAAACTACCTGATAAAATCCGGCTTCTTTACTATCATTCACTAAAGTACGGACCAGTTGACCTTGCAGATTGTAGATGTTTATTTTCACTTCAGATGTTTTAGGAAGCTGGTATCGTATTGTAGTTTCCGGGTTAAACGGATTTGGATAGTTTTGCTGCAAACCGAAATCTGTCGGAATCTTAAACGGATCAGGTTCGTTTAACGCCGTAGAGATTCTTGAAATCTCAAGATTTCCGCCCTTTACATCCGAAAAAAACCTAAAAGGTTCGTTACCATTTGCTTTTGCTATTAGAGCGCCATTTGGAATAAAAGAAAATACATTGGCAAAAATAAAGAAATTCACCATGTCCGGATCATTAAATCTCCACACTTTGAAGGATGTCATTTCACCCGGATCCAGTTGGCCATCTCCTCCTAAAGAATTACTGTAGTCATACACAGCGCCTACACCATCTCCGCCACGATCCGCATTATCCACAGTTATCGGGTGACCTTCTGGTATTGAAATGATTGTTTCGAACTCGACAAAAAACGGTGCGAAGAGAATCATATCTGAACTATTTATCAGCTTCACTTCAAATTGGAACTGGTTGGTGACTTGATTATAGAATGGAAATTGGAATGCCACCGAAATCTCATCATTAATGTTTTGAGCAATAACCCATTTCTTTTCTGCCAGACACTCGAACTGAACGCCATTAATGGTACCACTGGCTTTGATCGAATCCGTTCCGACGCCGCCATTACCGGTATAAGTAAATTCCGCCTCGCCGTTGGCATCGGTTATTTCTATTACAATTCCAGAGGCATTAGGACCTTTAAAGATGGTGAAAGAAATTGGGATTCCCGGAACAGGATTTTCATCCAGTAAAACAATTGCTGTTATCGTATGATCTGTGCCAATTTGATTCTGATCCGTTGCCGGTGTTAATGTGCACATATTATCTACCCAAACTTTCTGGGCAAAACATTCAAAAGGAACACCATCAATCGAACCGGTTGCTTTGATGGAATCTGTGCCAGCCGTACCATTGCTGGTATAAATAAATGTAGCTTGGCCACTGCCATTGGTTGGACTGGTGCCGGAACCGGTTTGGCCTAAATTGGGACCTTTGAAAACTTCGAAAGTCACCGGAATACCCGATTTTGCAACTCCATCCTGTTTTATAGTTACAGTCAATGTATGATCCGTACCGACTTGATTCGTATCCGTTTCTGCCTCCAAAGTACACATATTATCTACCCAAACTTTCTGGGCAAAACATTCAAAGGGTACGCCATCAATCGAACCGCTTGCTACAATGGAATCCGTGCCAGCCGTACCGTTGCTGGTATAAATAAATGTGGCTTGGCCACTGCCATTGGTTGGACTGGTGCCGGAACCGGTTTGGCCTAAATTGGGACCTTTGAAAACTTCGAATGTCACCAGAATACCCGATTTTGCAACTCCAT
>JADFJB010000176.1 GCA_022566355.1 candidate division KSB1 bacterium | reverse complement strand
GAGGGTATACGAGATTGGTCAGTGCATGTGAGTCAGACGTTGGCTCTTCCGATCTTTAGCTTACTTGGGCTCATTACGTCATTTTATAGTATCCGTTCTTAGAGAGAAAGAAAATAGCGAAGGTTTTATCATCTCTCAATTGGTAAATATTGAAAAGGAGAAAATAGAAACAATCCCAACGATGATAAATAAGTTTCCCATAAAAGTAACAAATGGCAAATCACTTCATGAACGCTATGTTTCATTTTTAGACATATTGAAAGTTGAATATACAAAAGAGAATGACGAATATACCCATGAGAAGATTCAACAATCCTGGATTGAATTAACTGATTCATCGGTTACAGTTGATACTTGTGGAAATCTCCTTTATCAACATGCCATTAAACGATACGGTTACTGGGCCAAGAAACGCGTCGGAGACATGCTGCCATTTGATTATCAACCGGGCTCATCCCTTCTTTTTTATTCAGACCGCATCCCGAATATTGAAAAACTGGAAAAAATCATAAGGTCTAAATCAGATCAAGAGTTCGGTGGCGAGACAATCGTCGAAGCTTTGGATGAGTTAGCCTTTATTAATTTTGATCATAAAATGGTGATAGACCAACTTCATAAAGATATCATCGAAATTGTTAATGATGATGAAGCAAAAAAATGGAAATCATTAAAGAAAAATAGACAAAAGGCAGAATTTCTAAGACGTTTTTGGTTGATACGGGATATGTCATTGGGAACAAAAACAAATGAAAGACTCGAAGAACATTATAAACGGCTGCAGTTTGCCCGGACAATTTATTCAGCATTAACACCACCAACCAGGTATGACGACCGGGGCAGGATTTATATAAGATACGGACAACCGGATGCAAAGCAAGTAGAGGTGATGCCTGTTTACCAGGATGTATTTAATGCTCCTGGAGTACTTGTCGCGGGGAGATCGTTAGAGACCTGGGTATACCGAATATCCGGCAAGCAGATCGTTTTTAATTTTGTCGATAAAATATGGGGATATTCTCTGGCTTATTTAGCCGAAGACATTCTCCCGAGATCGATGGAACGTGGATCTATAAGACGTAGAATTGCTTTTAGTGAAATAATGCGCACGCGTGTCGATCTTGATGTGAGATTTGCTGCCGCATTTTCGAAAGTTGATGGAGGGGGGGATATAAAAATTGAAGAAATAGAAATATTATTTGATGGATTTCTAAGAGAACAAACAATTGAACAAACAAAAATTCCTGTCAGTGTCAGTAATCAATTTGATAACATATCAGAATTACATTTTTCCATGAAGCCGGCATTATTTATGAACAGCAATAATGAAAACACATTAGCCCTGGCTTATGGATTCAGGGAAGAGGATGTCAAATTATCAAAAGCCGGTTCGGAAAGTCAGCAAGAGTTAATTATTCATACCGTGATTCGGGATCCCAATCTCAATGATCTTAGCATGAAAGAGAATTCGATTCCCATAGAGCCCGCCAAATTCGGTGAAAAAGGAGAATTGATTCACCAAATCCAATTTACAACTGTTCATAATATTTTCTACATCCTTGCCGATGTTTCGAATCCTTCAGGAAAACAAAAAGGATTTGAAGACTATTCAATTAAAAATCCACCCTATTCAGATCAACACCTGCAACTCAGTAGTGTGATTTTTGCGCAAGAGATCAACCCGGTTTCTGCACTTAATCAATCGGAAAAGTCGTCATTTCTCATCAGGAATAACCTGGCTATCAAGATCAATCCGTTTTCAGAATTAAGAACAAAAGAACCTGTATCTATCTATTTCGAAATTTATAATCTGCAGAAGAATGTGTCTGGCAATACCCAATATGAAATCGAATACAAGGTTGATCCGGTAAAGAAAAAGGGGGTTATGGCTTTTGTTTCTAAGCTTAATCCCTTTGGTAAAGGGAAAGGCAGTATTTCGATCGCCTATAATCAACAAGGGAGAAAGATCCACGAATATTTTTCAATCAAGCTTGATTTCAGCCAATTGAGCAATGGGAGTTATGAAATGGTTGTCAAAGTAGTGGACAAAATATCCAATGATTCGAAAGAAACGAAAACCTCTTTCACACTGAAAAGATAAATATTGTTTAGTTTATTCATTCGTTAATATTTCTATAAAAGTAATGGGGGAGAGCTTACCTGGAAATTGCCGGGTGTGATTATTACACCGGAAAGTGGCCGAAGAAATCCTCAAATCGTTAATTAACTAACAGAGTTAAATTTTATCTTACATAAAATTCTCCTGTGCCTCCGTGTCTTGTGCCTCCATGCCCTTGTGGTTTTCTCCGTTTCACGTTTGCCGTCTCACGTCTTTTGCTTTGTGCCTTTATAACTTTGTTACTTTGTCCCTCTGTGCCTTTGTCACTTTGCTACTCCGTGTCTCCGTGGTTTTCTTTATTTCAACAAGTGTCATCCGTTTGGTTTGCTGAAACCCGCCTGAATTGATTCTGAAAAAGTAAGTGCCACTTGGGTGTCCATTACTTGTCCATGTTGCCTGGTGTTTACCGGCATTTTGTTTTTGGTCGATTAAAACAGCTACACGCTGCCCCAGGGTATTCAAGATTTCCAATCTAACATGAGCAGGGTGGGGTATGGCATATTCAATTGTGGTTTGCGGATTGAAAGGATTGGGGTAGTTTTGGCGTAGAATAAAACCCTCAGGAACAATGGAACTTTCTTCAACAGCGCTTTGGATTCCCTCTCCAGATGCAAAGATTTTCACTGGATTATGCGCGGAATCATTACTATAGACAAACAAGGTGTCAGTGAAAAACTTTAAAAAAGAATTTGATTTGCAAACCGGACACAGGTCTGGAGAAAATACAATCAGTTGCGCCGTATTCCCGGGTGCTAAAATTAATCTATTTCTTTTAAATTGCTCAATGTCAAGGTTCACTACTGACCAACCAAAAGTTGTATCTTTGGTTACAACCCCAATACCATACCCGAAACCCCTATATGTCTTTACACTATCAATCACCAGGTCAACATCCCCATGATTGACTACCAATAAAGTATCATAGCTTTCCATGGTTTCGAAGAATAGGGAGTCGGGATTAATTTGGATCATCGGTCCATTGAGTAATATCTTAGCTTTTGGTTCGCCATATTTATAAGGTAGTGAAAGGAAGACGAAAAATAGCATGACAACACAAATGACCTTCATTAATACCCACTCGGATTTATAATTTATTTATTGACTCAAAAGGAAAAATTAACTAATACAAGAAAAGCTAACTATAGTACACAGGTTCTCTGATATTTAAAATAATAAACTTTGTTTTCTAATGTTAATAGGGAAAACCCTGAAAATAAAAGGGGAAAACCCTGGATTTCTATCAGGAAACGGAGTATAAAGAGAAATCAACGAACGTCTTGTTAAATAGCGCTGGGAACATAGGAATACAACTGTCAATCTTTCGTACCGTGGCGCAGGAACGTATCGATCAACTCATTGACGCGCTCGGCTTCTTCGTGTTGCACCCAATGTGTCGCTTCTTCAATAAAAACCAGGCGTCCGTCATAACAGAGATCAATGCTTGGCTGGGCCATTTCCAGCCCCAAAAACCTGTCCTGGGCTCCCCAAATCAGTAAAGTCGGCACAGTGATGCGTGGGTTGGCAGGAGGGGTAGGTGGCTTCTGCATAATGGCGCGATACCAGTTGAGCATGGACCGGTATGCTTTGGGTTGAGACCAGGCTTGACGGTAATGGTCCAGGTCATTATTGGTAAACGTACCTGGACGGCTAGTGTACTTCAGAGCTTGTGCGGGCGTCTTCCAATTCTGTAGTCGAGCCAGTGTCTCCGGCAACCACGGAATCTGGAAGAAAAATATATACCAACTCCTGCGCAGTTGAGCGAGATTACGCCGTAAGTGCTTCTTCATCACAGCCCCGTGCGGAACATTTATTACAACCATTTTCGCTAGCCGGTCCGGGTATTTGGCGGCCACCCACCAAGCGACAGCAGCGCCCCAGTCATGCCCGACTAAAAAGGCCTGCTTCCGGTTGGCGGCATCCATCAAGCCGATCACATCGGCTGCTAATTCATCGAGGGTGTACGCCGCAATTCCGTCCGGCTTATCGCTTAAGTTGTAACCGCGTTGATCGGGAGCCCACACCCTGTAACCAGCCGACGCCAGGTAGGGAATCTGCCGTCGCCAGCCATACGAGAACTCAGGAAATCCATGCAATAAGATCACTAGCGGTCCATCGTTCGGGCCGGCCTGGACGACGTGCAAACGAATACCATTTGTCGCAATATACTGATAGTCCATGCTGGATGCGCCTCCTCTTGAAAAACGATTGGCGTGCGCCTAACACTTACTGACGGTTTGTGGGCCGGGTGCGAGAAAGATTTCTGAATTTACGATTATGCGATGTCAGCAATTAGTTCAACCCTAAGCCAACTACTAAACCCACAGCAATGCCTAAACCAACAAACATACAACCTATAACAATACCAATGGCGATATTACCCTCGCCTAGCTGTTTCGACGTATCAAAAGGTGTAATCCAGTCCAGTACTTTATAACCCAATACCATAAATGAAATGGTCAATAACGCCCCTAAAATCGCATATATAAAATTTGATACAACAATGGCTAATTCCATGATTCACACCTACCTTAATATTTGTTTAATGGATTTAATTTTTGTTACATAGCCCAGGGTTTCCTTACTATGTTTACCTGTGACCTTAGGCAATGTTTGTTCTATAGAACTCCATAAATCAGGATTTATACCTGAACTTTTAGCGCGTCTTTGCGCTTTAATAATGTTCCCCTTACCTGCATTATAAGCGCCAAATGTGAAATCCAGGCGGTCTTGAAAAGGCCGGTCTGCCTTAAATAAATTCCATATGGAACGGTTATAGGAAATACCCGCTGCAATATTCCACTTTGGGCTATTACTGCTGCCTTTAATATACCGATGACGCTTAATAATCTCTTCATAAGTAGCCGGCATAATTTGCATAAGCCCAATAGCACCCACATAGGATTTAGCATTTTTCTTAAGCCCCGATTCCGCTATTGCCTGCGCTTTAAAATGATGCCAGTTGAAAGCCGGGCCAAAATTACGTTTGGTGTATTTTGAGAAGTAATTATCATAACGGGTGACGTTATTATAATGGCGGAAGTCTTCTCCAGCCCCATTGTTGATAACCAAAATATTGTTTCGGTTTTCCTCGAAAGTACCATGGGTCCAAAAAAGATTCCCCTGTATAAGGATCCAAGTCATCAAAATTAAGGTTAGCTTTTTCATTTCGCTTCCTTCTCGAGTTAAAAAACCAAAGTCTAATTGAGTACAACTACCAAATGACAAGTTTATTTAGTTTCTTGATAACATCCCAAAGTTATAGAATTTTAACTGACTCGCAAGAGAAACTTAACCAATTGCAGGAAGAGCCAATTGGTTAACAGCCCATAAGGACAGTTTTAAGAAACCACATAACCGTGTAGTTCAGTTGCGAGGCTTTTGTGAGTTACCTTCCGCAAATCACAATACCTTAATCGAATCCGATCCTTAAGCTCATCGTGCGGCTAGCCGTATCACCTGCAACCAAAGTTAGGTGAATCTACTATTTCATGACGATAAACCTGCCTTCGCGTCGATCTCCATTGGGTATTTCAACTGAGAAAATATAGATACCACTTGCAATGGGCCGGCCGTCTCTATTAAACAAATCCCATCGAACTCTTGAGAAATTGGGATCATCATGCACCAACGTATGAACCAAATCGCCATCAATTGTAAGGATTCGAATTGTGCACTTTGACGGAACGTTGACAAAATCAATCGAGGAACGACTTCCTGTTGAACGGCTGGAGATATTATCGAAACCGGCACTTGCTATATAAGGATTTGGCTCGACCCATATTTCACCTGAAAAACGATCTAAAGACCTCGGAGAAACTACAAGCCTGGTGAGATTGTCCAACGGGCTGGATGCCAGCGGTATTAAATTAATACCCGGATCACCCCGGTCAAATGACACAACCGAATAATAGAGCAAAGAGCCGTTGCTGGCATGATCTTCAAAGGTAAACGATAAGCCGGTATTTCTGCCAAATTCATTTTGTGCTAAATCAAATTCAGCCAGGAGTTCAAAGGTGCCCGGTTTTCCGGTCCGGCTTCGGAGAACCCGAAATCCTTCAAAATTCTTGCGCTCGTCTTCTTCGGTGTTCGGATTATCCTGCAAGAATGGGTTGATAACATTTAAGGGCAAGGATGGGTCACTCGAATTGTAACCGGGGCTAGTGGGATCAGCGGCAGACCAGTCCAATTTAACCAGACGATCGCCAGTCGTGATTTGAAGAGGAGGAGAGGGTGGCGGCTGTGGTGCTGCAAAATCGGGGACACCGTCTCCCAAAAAGCCACCACCGTCCAGGTTTAACCCGGCGAATCCATCCCCATCCGTATCGATACCAGGGGTGTCAAAAACGCTGTTAGCGATT
>JADFJB010000175.1 GCA_022566355.1 candidate division KSB1 bacterium | reverse complement strand
TTTATGCATTTAACCCATTTCAAATTTAAAAAAAAGTCTTGCATTTTTAAAATAAACCCCTTAATTGCTCTATTATGGTGAAGAAAAATGTTAGACCACAAATTATGTTTACTTCATGATTAAATGAAAGGAACTAAACCATGAACAAAAGAAACTTCTTCTTGCCACACTTGCCGGTTTCGTCGGTAACACTATCGCTTATATTTTAGTTGAGCGAATCATCTTGAAAAGCTACATGGCAAGTGCACTCTATGAACCCACTGGCGCATCGATGGAAGGTTCGATTTTTTTGCCGGTTCTTGCCGTTTTGGTTATGAACTTCATTATGGCATATATCTATCCCAAAGGTTATAGTAGTGGAACACCAGCGGTTGAAGGGTTACGTTTTGGTGTTTTAATGGGTCTTTTCGCCGGCATTCCGTTTGGCTTTTTCTTTGGTTCAATGTTTATGTTAGGCTTGGGTCCAATCTTTGTACTGGCCCTGGTGTATACACTTGAAGTTGCTGCTGCCGGACTTTGTATTGGATTGGTTTACGGAAAGAATGAATAGATCAAGTAAGAACCAGCTTTAATGGTTTTTACATAAATAAATGAAATAGGGTATTCCCGGTAATACGGTTGTTTTTATTATAGAGCTTGAATAATCTTAATCTTGCTGGATTAAACTGCAATTCACAATTATTAATGGTTTACTCAAGACCTGGGAGTGGACCGGGCGTAAAGGAATCCTCTATGAAAACAAAAATTGTAATTATGCTAATAATAGGTTCAATAATAATATTGAGCTGCACCTCAGATCATGAGAACACAAAAGAAGCAAACCATGAATCCCAATCTGAAAGAATAGTTTTTGATCAAGAACTTGCCTCAAAATTGGGCGCCGATGAATATGGCATGAGGAAATATGTTTTAGCCTTTCTCAAAGCCGGTCCCAATCGCGACCAGGATTCCCTAACGGCTGCAAAATTACAGCAAGCTCATATGGAAAATATCCGGAGATTAGCAGATGAAGGAAAACTGACTTTAGCCGGTCCTTTTCTGGATGGCGGTGAATTTCGAGGAATTTATATTTTCGATGTAGAGACTGTTGAGGAAGCGAAAAAGTTGACGGAGACCGATCCGGCGATAAAGGCTGGCAGGTTAATCATGGAATTGCATCCCTGGTATGGATCGGCCGCTTTAAAGCAAGTAAACGATATTCATAATAAAATAGCCAAAATAAATATCTGATAAAATCATCCAGTTCATCAATTACATACAACAACTATATCGCATTAAAACGCGCCATACACTAAATATTTGCAGCAATAAGGAGACGTAATGACAACTGAAAAAATATTAAAGGAATTAAAAGGTTATGGAGATGAAGGAACGAAAAAGATATTCCTTAAACATGGCGCCAGAGAACCGTTTTATGGAGTTAAAGTTCAAGACCTGAAAAAAATCCAAAAAAAAGTAAAAAAGCACCATGAATTATCCATGGAACTATACGCTACAGGAAATTCAGATGCCATGTATCTTGCGGGTCTTATCGCCGATGAAAACAAAATCTCAAGAAGTGACCTCAATAAATGGGTAAAAGAAGCTTACTGGTATATGATCAGCGAATATACGGTCGCATGGATCGCAGCAGAAAGCAGCTATGGAATGGAATTGGGCCTGGAATGGATTGAATCAGAGAAAGAAGGGATCGCATCCGCGGGTTGGTCGACGCTGTCAAATTTGGTTTCCATAAAACCGGATAGCGATTTGGATATCAAAATATTTGAAGGATTATTGGATAGGGTAGCGAGAAATATTCACAACTCACAGAACCGGGTCAGGTTTACGATGAATGGCTTTGTTATCGCCGTTGGAACCTATATTGCCTCTCTAACCAATAAAGCCACTGCTATCGCCGAAAAAATAGGAAAAGTTGAAGTTGATATGGGTGGAACAGCCTGCAAAGTACCCGATGCACCAGACTATATCCAGAAAGTTAAGGACAAAGATCGAATAGGCAAAAAACGAAAAATGGCAAGATGTTGAGAACAGAGAATAGAGGTTAGCCCTTGTTCATGAAATGCGTGTTTGCCCGTACAATAAAGATTTCAGCAAATGGTATTTCCGTGTATGGCGAATACTGACGGATACGAAATTTTGAGTTTTTACTCAGTCTCTTAAGCGATGGAAATCGATAAATTAATTGAGGTGAATGATGGTCGTTCTACTTGTAAACCACAAAGAAGTCCGAGAATATCTGCCCATGCGAGAATGCATGGAACTTATGTCCGATACCCTAAAAACCCTGGCATTGGGAAATGCAGTAAATCCATTACGTTGGGGCTTACAGTTGCCGGATCGCAGTGGAATTCTGGGAATGATGCCCTGTTATTTAGGCGAACCCGAAGTTATGGGACTGAAAGCGGTAAGTGTATTTCCGGGTAACCATGAAACAGAATATGATTCTCACCAGGGTTCGGTGATGATCTTTGAAACGAAACATGGGCGACTTTTAGCAATAATGGATGCAAGCGAAATCACGGCCATTCGCACCGCCGCAGTGAGTGGAGTGGCAACCAGGCTACTGGCGAAAGAATCTGCCAGCAACCTCGCGATCCTTGGCTCGGGTGTGCAGGCTCGGTCTCACTTAGAGGCTATGATTCATGCTCGTAAAATCACCAGGGTCCGAGTCTGGAGTAGAAACGAAGAAAATGCAAAACGATTTATGAAAAATGAGTCAGCAAAACATAACATTGAGATAGAGCCAGTTCATACTGTAAAGGAAGCAGTTGATGGCGCGGATATCATTTGTACAACCACATCAGCAACAGAACCTATTTTAATGGGGGAGTGGCTGGCGCCTGGCGCCCATATCAACGCCGTTGGTTCCAGCGTCAAATATGCTCGAGAACTGGATACAACAGCTGTGGTCAAATCACGCCTGATTGTGGATAGAGTAGAGTCTACAATCAATGAAGCAGGTGATTTTCTTTTTCCCAAAAAAGAAGGCGCCATCGATGACAGTCATATTCAGGGTGAAATCGGAGAAATACTTCTGGACAAAATTGATGGACGAAAATCTGAGGATGAAATCACTCTGTTTAAATCCCTGGGTTTAGCTGTGGAGGATATCGCATCTGCGTATCACATTTATCAAAAAATGTGTAAAGCCGGTAAGGGCACCTGGGTTGAATTTGGTGGGAAAAAATAGCCACAGACTTTCACAAGACTAAAAGCGGCCACAGATTTTCACAAGACAAAACGGCCACTGCTAAAATATTGAAAATAAAGATGGGGAGATTAAGTGAACAACGAATTCCTTTATGAAAATCTAACAAAAAATATCATTAAATGTTTTTACATTGTGCATGATGAGTTGGGTGCTGGATTTCTGGAATCTGTTTATGGAAAAGCCCTAATGATTGAATTTAGAAATAAAAATCTAAAGGCCGAAACCCAGAAATTGCTAAATGTTAATTATAAAAATCAATTGATTGGCAAGTTTAAAGCAGATATTGTAGTGGAAGATACAGTAATTATTGAAATTAAGGCGGTAAATAGTTTAATACCACAAAACGAAGCACAATTGATTCATTACCTCAAGGCGTCCGGAATACACATTGGATTGTTGGTGAACTTTGGTGAAAAACTGGAATTCAAAAGACGCATCGTATAGAGCCACAGACTTTCACAGACTAGTCTTGTGTAAGTCAGTGGCCCGTTTTAGTCTGTGTAAGTCTGTGGCTTTATTCATAATGCAATGCATTCACCGGATTGGTTAGCGCAATTTTCGTCGCCTGGTAACTCACAGTCAGCCATGCAATTAATATGGAAATAAGACCTGCCAGGAAAAAAGTCCCCAACCCTAATGGGACATGATAAGCAAATTCCTGCAGCCATTGGTCCATAACATACCAGGCAAAGGGGGCTGCCACAATGAAAGCAAATAAAACCAGCCAGGTAAATTCTTTAGACATCAGCAGGATGATATTACTGACCGACGCGCCGAGCACTTTACGGATCCCCACTTCTTTGGTTCTTTGCTCGGCTGTGAAAGACGCCAAACCAACCAAACCCAGGCAGGCTACGAAAATTGCCAGGATCGCAAATACACCGAATATTTTTCCCTGCTGCTCCTCGGCACGGTATAGACTTTCGAAATTATCATCGACGAAAGTGTATAAGAATGGCAGATCCGGATTTAATGCCAGCCATTTCTGTTCGATGAAATCCAAGGTTTCCTGGATATCTCCGGGTTGAATACGAATCACATAATTCCACGCCATGTACGGCGATATAAAATAGACTGTCGGGATAATTTCCTGCCGCAATGATTCGAAGTAAAAATCCTTCAGCACACCAATAACATAACCATCTTTCTGCTCCCACTGGCCGCTGTCCCAGTCTCTGATTTCCGAACTGCCGAAACTTTTACCTATTGCAGTTTCATTGGTCCAACCTATACTTTTAACAGCAGCTTCATTGAGAATAAAAGCGCTGCTTGCATCGGTGGTGAAATCGCGTGAGAAGCTGCGGCCAGATGCAAGCTCAAACCCCATGGATTCGATAAAGTCAAAGTCGGTCCACACGGTTTGCATACCTCGTCTTTGATCTTCCGGGACGCCTTCCGGTCTTGTACCCAGACTACTTTGAAGCCTGCCCGGTGGCACCCGGGACGATGCCGCAGCATTAATAATTTTTGGATTGCTGAGCAGGTCTGTCCGGAATTGATCGTAATGCTGCCGCATGGTTTGTGGTATGTTTTGCAGGAGAACCAGGTGTTCCTTATCGAATCCTATTTTGAGGTTGCGGGCATATTGCAATTGATTGTAAACAATGGCGGTCACTACAATCAAAAAGATCGAAATGGCAAACTGGAAAGTAACCAGAAACTTCCGCAATTTACCGCCTTTCACGCCTTTCATAACGGCTCCAGAAAGAACGCTAACCGGTTTAAATGCGGATAAAAACAAAGCCGGATAGCTGCCTGAAACGACTCCTACAAAAAGTGTAATGAGTATTAGTCCAAAAATCATTGGGCCATTTTGCAGGATATTATAAGCCAACTCCTTGCCTGCCAGGCTATTGAATGCCGGTAAGCATATATAGGCAAGCCCAACAGCTATTAGCAGGGACAAAATTGAAAGCAAGATGCTTTCACTCAAAAATTGCCAGATCAATTGCGAACGATGGGCGCCGACAACTTTTCGCAAACCGACCTCCTTGGCGCGATTTGCCGAGCGCGCGGTTGCCAGGTTCATGAAATTAATACAAGCGATGATGAGGATAAAAACTGCAATGGCCGTAAAAGCATAAACATACGTACTGTCACCGCCAGGTGCAAATACCGCAATATTTTGAGAATGTAAATAGATATCTGAAAGCGGCTGCAGCACGATACGTGGGGATGCTTGCCTGAAGGCTTGTATTTTTACATCGACAAATGCAGCCAGGCGTGTTTCATAATCTTCAGGCCGTTTATCTTTAGGTAACATGATAAATGTTTCTGCAGAGCCCTCGCCCCAGTTTTCCAGTACAATTCGCTGAAATACCCGTTCGGCTGAATTCATAGATGCGAACATGTCGAATTGAAATTGTGTATTGCCCGGCATCTTATCCAGTATGCCGGTCACTTTGAAATCATTGCTTCTAAAAGTAAGAATTTTACCAATCGGTTCTTCATCACCATAATATTTTTGTGCGATTTCTTCTGAAATAACCACCGAGAACGGTTCATCTAAAACCGTTAGCGGGTCTCCCTCGAGCAATGGAAAAGTGAAAACCTGGAAGACTTCCGGATCCACAAATGCCAGGCCCAGTTCATAAAAAGATTTGTCTTCATAACTAACAAGAGATCGACCCTGTGGATTGAATCGAATAATTTTGAAGTCTGGAAAGTCAGGTTTTAATTCTTTTGCCAGCCGGTAGGGACCAACGGCTCTTAGCTGGGTAACACCGGTTTGGGGATTTGTGAAAGAAATATTGGCCCTGTAGATCTGGTCCTTGTTGGTATGAAACTGGTCATAGCTCAATTCTTCTTGCACGAACATCATGATCAGGATTACGCATGCCATCCCGATTGCCAGGCCCAGGATATTGATGATCGAATATTCTTTGTGCTTCAGTAAACTACGCAGTGCAGTTTTGAAATAATTTTTTAGCATAGAAGCTCCACTTTTTTTAGGCTTAAATCTGAATATCCATAAAGTTATAACCTTTTTAATTAATATGTAAGCAATTTATTAATGGAAAAGTAGACGGACGAGATTAGAAAAGGTTGCCACTGACTTTCACAAGACTCAAAAAATTTCGAGCGTGCTCGCTGCACTCGCACACAAAGGATCAAAAAAAATAAATGATCAAATAATTCAAATAATCAAATAGACAACTGATTGCCTCTCAGCGAACTGCTCGAACGGAGGCCTCGCCGTAGTTGAAAGGGATGATGGCGCAGTAGCCATCGTTGAAATTGACTACCCAGGCACCCGAGGCGGATTGTTTATCCGAAGTCCAAATCCAGTTCTGATTTTGGTCAAAAATGGGATCGATAT
>JADFJB010000174.1 GCA_022566355.1 candidate division KSB1 bacterium | reverse complement strand
CAAACCGGCTTTGCTTAATAACGCCGCACAAGTTGAACCGGCGGGTCCGCCACCTACCACTATGACATGAAATTCATTGGATTGCATAATATTATTACAGTGTAAAAGTTTATTTTAGCAAACTTTTTATTGATGGTCGTAACTATTCAGCCATTGGCTTTTAGCTGTTGGCCTTTAGCTTACTGATGAGATTGTTTATCATTTTTTGTTCACTATTTAACTGATCTATTATCACTTTTTTATTTGTTTACCGATGGCAAATATCTTCATTGCAAATATTCAGAGTCCTATATTTTTCCTTTAATTTAGCAATCCCGAAGCGTCGGGATGCCAATAGCTGAATAGGATAATTAAAGTGGAATATTTCCGTGTTTCTTTCTTGGATTTTGGTCGACCTTATTTTTGGTCATTTCGAGAGCCTTGATTAATTTAGGCCGAGTTTCTGACGGTTCAATCACATCATCTATATATCCACGTTCGGCTGCGATATAAGGATTTGCAAATTTTTCCCGGTATTGACTAGCCATTTCTTCAGTTGTCTTCAGTCGATCTTTCGATTCTTCGATCTCTTTGCGAAATATGATCTCAACAGCGCCTTTCGGACCCATAACCGCAATTTCAGCAGATGGCCATGCAAGGTTAACATCACCCCTGATGTGTTTACTACTCATAACATCATAAGCACCGCCATAGGCTTTTCTAAGAATCACAGTAATTTTTGGTACCGTTGCTTCACAATAAGCATATAACAATTTGGCGCCATTTCGGATGATTCCGCCCCATTCCTGATCGGTTCCCGGCAAAAATCCAGGCACATCTACAAATGTGATTATCGGGATATTAAAAGCATCACAGAAACGAACAAACCTCCCTGCTTTAATGGATGAATTGATATCCAACACACCTGCCAAAAATGCAGGTTGATTTGCAACAATTCCTACAGGTGAACCATTAAGATGTGCAAAACCGACGACGATATTTTGGGCAAAATATTCATGTATTTCAAAAAATTTACCGTCGTCAAAAACTCGAAACAGTACTTCTTTAACATCATACGATTTATTGGAATTTTCAGGAACTATAGTATTCAGCGTATCGTCAACTCTACTCGGATCGTCATCGTTTTCCTCTGTTATCGGATCGTCTAGATTATTTTGCGGCAGATATTGCATCAATTCTCTAACACGCTCAAGTAAGTCAACTTCATTTTCTGAGATTAAATGAGCTATTCCACTTTTGGTTGCATGAGTTTCAGCACCACCCAAGTCTTCGAAAGAAACCTCCTCATGCGTAACTGTTTTTACAACATTTGGACCCGTTACAAACATGTAGCTGTTATTTTTAACCATGAAAACAAAGTCCGTAATGGCAGGCGAATATACTGCACCACCGGCACAGGGCCCTAAAATTACTGAAATCTGGGGAATGACTCCGGAAGCCAAAGTATTGCGCAGAAAAATATCCGCATAGGCTCCAAGACTAACCACACCTTCCTGAATCCTCGCGCCACCAGAATCGTTCAGGCCAATAATTGGAGCACCGTTTTTTAAGGCCAGGTCCATTAATTTGCAAATTTTCTTGCCGTGCGATTCCGAAAGAGAGCCGCCAAGAACAGTAAAATCCTGGGAAAAAACGAATATTTTTCTCCCATTGATGGTACCGTATCCGATGATTACACCGTCACCGAAATAACGTTGTTTATCCAGGTCAAAATCACGGCTGCTGTGACGTACCAGCATATCAATTTCTTCAAAGCTGTTTTCGTCCAGGAGCAGGTTGATCCGCTCTCTCGCGCTTAATTTACCTTTTTTGTGTTGAGTATCAATTCTTTTTTGTCCACCCCCTAATAATGCTTGAGACTTTAACTTGCGTAGATTTTCAATTCTTGGATCGATTGCCATAGTTTTAATCAGACTTTGTTTTTTTAGAGTGCCATTCCTTGATATATTCAATGATTGCCGATGTATTTGTGCCAGGCCCAAATAACTTACCCACCCCAAGTTTGGTCAGATCTTCGGCATCTTCCTTAGCTATGATGCCGCCTCCCGTAAGTAAAACATCATTCAATCCGGCATCGTCTAGTTTCTTTTTCACATCAGGGAAGATCGTCATATGAGCTCCTGACAAAATGCTTAACCCGATTACATCCACATCTTCTTGCAAAGCAGCTTCGACAATCATCTCAGCTGTTTGTCTTAATCCTAAATAAATAACTTCCATGCCAGCATCACGAAGAGCGCCGGCTATTACTTTCGCACCACGATCATGTCCATCCAACCCGGGTTTAGCAATCAGAACCCTGATTTTCCGATCTGTCATTTATGGCTCCTTTTCATATCAAAAGATTTCACAAAATATGAATTGTCATCTTGATCACCATTCAACTTCACCAAGAGTGCCTAAAACTGCACTCGCGATGATACCGCGAAATGATTGAAGAATACGTAATTTGTAATATCCAAAACTCATTACAAACAACTCATAATTTAAAAAGTCGCTGCCTCCAGGTACTCGCCAAATTCCTCACGTAAAACTTGCACCATCTCACCAATTGTAACATAATTTCTGGCACATGCCAGTAAGTGCGGCATCATATTATTGCCATGAATTGCACTCTCTCGCAAACCGGAAAGACTTGATTGAGCCTCTGTATCACTTCTTTGCGCTCTAATTTGTTGCAACGCTTTTATTTGATCCTTTTCTACCTGGGGGTCTATTCTTAAAATTGGGATTTCGATTTTTTCTTCTACTTCAACATATTCATTAACACCGACTATGATCCTTTCATTAGAATCAATTTCTTGCTGATAAAGTGATGCGGCCTTAGAAATTTCTCTCTGGAAATATCCCAATTCTATAGCGGAAATAACGCCGCCCAGTTCTTTAATCTTCTCAAAATACTTTTCGGCTTCCTCCTCCATTTTCGTTGTTAGAGATTCAACAAAATAGGATCCTGCCAGTGGATCTATGGTATTGGACACACCGGTTTCATGGGCAATAATTTGTTGGGTTCGCAAAGCAATTTTTGCAGCTTTTTCAGATGGCAATGCCCATGTTTCGTCCATAGAATTAGTATGGAGTGATTGTGTGCCTCCCAACACACCGGCAAGAGCTTGGCAAGCTGTGCGAACAATATTGTTTTCAGGTTGCTGAGCGGTTAAAGAACAGCCAGCCGTTTGTGTATGAAAACGCAACAACCAGGACTTTGGGTTTTTTGCTTTATAACGCTCACGCATGTGCCGAGCCCAAATTCTTCTTGCTGCTCTGTATTTAGCAATTTCCTCAAAGAAATCAAGGTGGGCATTGAAAAAGAAAGATAGTCGGGGAGCAAAATCATCAATATCCATTCCCACCTTTATCGCAGCTTCCACATAAGCAAAACCATCGGCCAATGTAAATGCAAGCTCCTGCACTGCCGTAGAACCTGCTTCGCGAATATGATATCCACTGATAGAAATCGTGTTCCATTGAGGCACTTCCTGTGTACAATATTCCATCATATCCATAATGATACGCATGGATTGGCCAGGAGGAAATATATATTCTTTCTGAGCAATGTATTCTTTTAAAATGTCATTTTGAACTGTTCCGCGTATTTTATCCTTAGGCACACCTTGTTTTTCTGCAACGGCAAAATACATTGCTAGTATCATTGCAGCTGGAGAGTTAATGGTCATGGAAGTGCTTACTTTATCTAATGGGATTCCCTTAAATAAAATTTCCATATCATCAAGAGTGTCTATTGCAACCCCGCAAACTCCCACCTCTCCTTTGCTCATCGGATCATCCGAATCATAACCCATTAATGTGGGTAAATCAAAGGCGGTTGAAAGACCGGTTTGGCCATGTTCTAACAGGTAATGGAATCTTTCATTGGTATCTTTAGGACTGGCAAATCCGGCAAATTGACGCATTGTCCACAATTTGCCGCGATACATATTATGATGAACACCGCGAGTATATGGATATTCGCCCGGGAATCCAATATCCCGATTGTAATCGATATTTTCAAGATCATCCGGCGTGTACAAATCCTCAATTTCCATAGAAGAAGTGGTAACAAATTTCTTCTTCCGGTCTTTACCTTTGGTCTGCTTGTCCTTTTCCCATCTTTCTTTTTCTACTTTAAACTTTGTAGGATCTATCATTTAATACTCCAAATATTTTCTTTATTAACCTGAATAATTTATTGCCTCCAAGACTCGAAGGCTCAAAGCTTTTAGAAAAAAGTATATATAGTTTGATTATCTTTTTAACTCCAAAATCAGTTTTCGCCACTTTTAATTATAACTTTTATATTCTTAGAGACTTCGCGTCTTTGTGGCAAAAAGGATCAGCTTGAAATATCATTTCAAAATTTTCTCCAACGCTTCGTTATAAGATAGTTTTCCATTCAAAATTTCTTCGATATATTGTTCAAAATCTACAAGTTTTTTCGGATTCCAAAATTGTTTAAATATTTTTTGATTCACCTTGGATTTCAGACGATCATGTGTCCTTTCTCGTCTTTTATTTTCCAAAACATTATTATCTTCCAAATAGGCCTTATGCTTTGTCAGCTGTTCAAATAATTTATCAAAGCCTTCTCCGGTATTTGCAACTGTTTGGACGATTGATGGCCACCAGCCATTATGAGATCGATTTAAATGTAAAACCGAATTTAAGTCCGTATAAGCGCGTTTTGCATATTCATGATCGGATTTGTTTAATACAAAAATATCGGCGATTTCCATCAAACCGGCTTTCATTGCTTGAATGCTGTCACCGGATTCGGGCACCAAAACCACCAAAATCGTGTCTGCAGCCTGCACCACATCCAATTCTGATTGGCCGACACCAACTGTTTCTATAAAAATAATATCTTTGCCAAAAGAATCAAATACATCTGCAATTTCCTGGGTAGTATGAGCCAATCCTCCCAAACTCCCTCTCGTTGCCATACTGCGAATAAAAACTCCCGGATCTTGCTGAATCGAGTTCATGCGAATACGATCACCCAGTATAGCTCCTCCTGTAAATGGGCTGGTTGGATCGACAGCAATCACCCCCACCGTTTTCCCATCTTGACGAAATTGAACAACCATTCTGTCCAAAAGTGTACTTTTACCGGCGCCAGGTGGGCCTGTAACTCCTATGCGGAATGAACCTTTGCTTTGCTTTAACACTTCATCAAGAACAGGATCACGGGAATTGTGACTATTCTCGGCTTTGGTAATCATACGCGCTAATGCAAGCCGGTCACCATCGAAGAATTTGTTTAGAATATCAGATTGTTTCATTTCTTAGTAATTTAGTTAGAACCAAATACATATTAAAATATTAATATTTTAATATATTACAATTTTTCCTATTCACCTAAATTTAAGTAAGAAATAAACTTAAACCAGTGAATTGCAAAGTTTAATCAAAATCTTATGAAGTTGAAGATTTTGGCGAGGAGATTTTTTAATGAAGACTTTTCCTTTCTAAATTTTATTCTTGTTATGAACATAAAGAAATAAAGAATAATACTTTGTTCATAGGAAATGAGGAGGTGAAATTATGAAAACAGTTGATTTAGCAAAAGAAAAGCTTTCAATAGATAAAATATTAAGTTTGGCCAAATTAGACGCAGTGATAATCCAAGGAACAGATGGTGTACAGTATATTTTGGAAGAAGCTGATGAATTTGAAAAAGAAGTCGCTACTTTAGGAAAAAACGAGCAGTCGATAATTATATGATAAATCTTACTGGTAAATGGATGGGAAACCTCAGTGGAACGAACGCGGGTGAATTCGTTTTAGACTTAGATCACACGGCAGGCCGTATTTATGGAACTGGACAATTTTACGAACCTGGGCTTGGCGGATATAAATATACAGTTCAAGGTTTGACCCAAGAGGACCGATTCGCCATCGATTTAACCCCGCATCAAAAAGTGGGATGGAATTGTATCCATTTTTTGTCATGTCCCAGTACAGCTAAGAAAGAAACTGCACAAAAAAGTAGTAAAAGGGCTCAAAAACACCGGAGTTTTACTGCTTGAAGCCTATACACGGAAACAACTAAAGCATGGTACTGGTGGCCCGCCTTCAGAAGATTTGATGATGTCGGAAAAACTATTGCGTCAAGAGTTAATAGGGTTGAGGTTTAGTCATTTACTCGAACTTGAGCGTGACGTAGTGGAGGGAACGCGTCATTTTGGTGTTGGTGCAGATGCCAGATGCTGGATACTGGATACTGGATGCTAGATGCCAGATGCCAGATGCTGGATGCTGGATGCTAGATGCCGGATGCCGGATACCGGATGATGCTAGAGGAATAAGGTATAAGAAATAAGAAAATTAGATGGTTGATTGTTGGAATTCCCCTCTTTGAGAGGCTGCGTCCTGAGCTTGACGAAGGGGGAAGAAAATCCCGCCTGGCAGGCTGTCGCAGAATAGGCAAAAAGCCTGGAATTGTCATCCTGAACGGAGTGAAGGATCTTGTTTGAAACTCGTTGTAACTCAAGTATAATCAAGTTATTAAGGGCTGTACCAACAAGATTCTTCGCTGGCGCTCAGAATGACATTTTAATGATATTGCGCATTCTGCGACAGC
>JADFJB010000173.1 GCA_022566355.1 candidate division KSB1 bacterium | reverse complement strand
ACATATTCAAACAGTAACATTGATGCGATGAAGATAGCCCCGGCGAATGAAAATAATACTTGCAAATCGGTAATGCAATCGAAAAAAGGATTCCCATTGAAAGCCAAAAATGTTCCATTTACGGCGGATATCAAAATAGGGAAGAGAATGGGGAAAGCAAGCACTGCAAATAGGGCGCCTTTTGCATTGCTTTTGGAGATAATGGCGCCAATTATTGTAGCGACAGTCGATAAACCCAGGTTACCTAATAAAATTATACATATAAAGATTGGAAAATTCCGTACAGTTACATTCATAAATATCAAAAATAAGGGTATGGTTACCAATTGTAATCCAAACAGCAATACTAAATTAAACAACCATTTCCCCAAAAATATTGCCGGTGGTGGCGCAACTAGTTTCAACGTATCTGCTGTTTGCTGTTCTTCTTCTCTAACAAAAATATGAGATAGGCTTGAAATTGAAGCAAAAAAGAGGATAATCCACAACAAAGCTGATAAAAATTTTTCCGATAAAGCGCCGGGACCGATTGCAAAACTAACAACGACTAATGAAGTTATCGCAAACAAGAGAAAAGCATTGATGGAATACCGGGTACGTAATTCTAACTGAATATCTTTTTGAAAAACGATCCAGGCTTTATACAGTAAGCTCGATTGTACTGTCGCCAAATTTTACCTCGTCTTTATTGTTGGTCGCTAAAATCAATATTTTGTTTTTCTTTTGCTGCTCCATAATTTCGAAAACTATTTGAGAGCCAGCTTCATCCAAATTAGACGTTGGTTCATCAACCAAAAGAATTTCCGGTTCGTGAAGTAATGCACATACGTATTTCATTCTTTGCAGCATTCCGGAAGAATAATTCCTTAGTTCGTCTGCTTCTCTACCAGCCAATCCGACTCTGCTCATCAGTTTTTTGAAGTGGGGGATATTAGCAGGCAAACCCCGGATTCTGCGGAAGAATGAATAGTTCTCTAGCGCAGTAAGCTGATTATATAATTGCAGATAAGGGCCAACAAGCCCAATAGCTACATAGAGCTTCTCTCTTTTTATCTCAACCTGGTTTTCATGGAAAGTAATTTTCCCGGCACTCGGTCGCAACAGTTGACTGATGATCCGTAGCAGCGTCGTTTTGCCTGAGCCGTTGGCACCTGTGATCGCTATTGATTCGCCGCTTCTAATTTCAAAGGAAATATTATCAAATATTTTCCTTTGATTGAATTTTTGCGCTAATTCTTTGCCTCTAATTTTCCACATAAGAATTTGAATTCGATGAATGAGTCTACTCTAAAAACCGATGCAATCGCTTTTTCCAAAAGCAATGTTACATAAAAACAAATACTTATGAGAGCGATGGAATCGGTATCCCACCTTTTTAGAATGAACTCATGAATTAAACAAATAATTTACCAGGCAAACATCTCTTGTAAAATTTCTAAAACCGTAATCTGGGTTTTATTTTTTATTTTCCCTATCTTTTTGATTAAGCGAGATTTATAAACAGACCTGATTTGATCTAAAACGATTTGGCAATCTTTGCCGGAAAATTTGCATTTGACCCGGGAAGGATAACCATGTATTTTTGTGGTCATTGGTGCAATAACGATTGTGCTAATATAATGGTTCATTTCATTCGGTAAAATTATTAAACAAGGGCGGTTTTTTTTATTTCTCTTCCCTTTGGTAGGATCAAGATTGATTTAATAAACTCAAATCTTGATACTTGCATCTACCATTCCCAT
This sequence comes from candidate division KSB1 bacterium, assembly GCA_022566355.1. NCBI lineage: Bacteria > Pseudomonadati > Candidatus Zhuqueibacterota bacterium. The sequence continues at coordinate 5,110 of JADFJB010000173.1, read as the reverse complement.
TCCTCATCATTCCAGGGATTCAAGCGAGTTAATTCACTTGAATCCATTAAATCATCGTCACTTTTTTTTGCCATAGTCTGAAATTTATCTTGCCAACCCTTACGGGGTTTTTGAGCAGGTTTAATAATGATATAATTATTTTTGACCTCTAACTCTACCTCGTCGGAAAAACCAGTTTGTTCCAGTAGTGTTTTTGGAATTCGGATACCGCGAAAATTACCGACTTGAATAATTTTAGCTATCATAATTACATTAGTACTTACAAAAGAAATCGTTTTTAATAATAAATACTAAATTTTGTCAGGGAATAAATTTTTTAAAGGGTAACAAAATTGAAGCCGTCGGCGAATTAGAAGTAAAATAATTTTTCCAATTCGCCAACGACAACTTTTGTAAATTAATCTTATTTTATACCGCAGGAAAGCTTGTTTATCGGTTTTTGAAGTAGCAAGAACATAAAACCAGATACCATAACAATAGCGGCAACCACTGCGTACAATTCATTTTGCGGCAGCTTTTCAATGTAACCAGCGACAAGGCCTGCAATCAGGTTGCCCAACGCGGCGCCCATAAACCAGGTTCCCATCATCTGGCCGACAAGACGATCCGGTGAAAGTTTCGTGATACTGCTCAATCCAACCGGGCTCAGACACAATTCACCGACGGTATGGAAAAAGTAAGTAACGACTAACCACATAGGACTCACTTTCCCCGCTTCTATAAAGGAAGCTCCCCAGGCTATTACAAAAAATCCAACTCCAAGTAAAACCAGCCCTATGCCAAATTTAATGGGTATATTTGGATTTTTGTCACCTAATCGTACCCATAACATACCCATGACCGGCGCTAAAATTACGATGAATATTGGGTTGATGCTCTGCAACCAACCAGTAGGGACCTCCCAGCCAAATGCCATTCGGTCTGTAAAATCCCTGGCAAACAGGTTCATCGACGAGCCGGCTTGTTCAAAACCGCTCCAAAAAAGAGCCGCGCCGAGAAATAGAATCCAAATTAATCCAACACGTTTTTTTTCATTTGAATTTTTACACACAAATATTATGATCAAAGTAAAGTATATAAAGGCTATTGCCGTAATCGAAAGCCCGATGTTCTCGGCAAAACTAACGATATCAAATGATGTAGTGGTTTGCAGATATAACACAAATGCTACTATTAATGCCAGGACAATGCCAATACCAATAATGAATTGCTTCTTTGCTGCCTTTATACTCGACTCTTTGGCATAATCCCCTTTGAGTTCGCCCACATTTTGCAGGTGCTTTTTGCCGGCAACATATTGAATAATACCGAAGGTCATACCAATAGCCGCGGCGCCAAAACCCAAGTGCCAGTCAACTTTTTCTCCCAGCAAGGCACATACTGACTGACCTAATACTGCTCCAACATTAATTCCCATATAAAAAATCGAGAACCCTGCGTCACGTCTGGCCCCGCCCTCCGGATAAAGTTCGCCAACAATGGCGCTCACATTTGGCTTCAATAAACCCGTTCCCATAATTACCAGGAGCAAGCCCAGGTAAAATGTCCATAGCATGGGTAAGGCAAGTGTGTAGTGTCCGAGAGCAATTATGATACCGCCGATAAGTACGGCTCGGCGTTGACCAATCAATTTGTCAGCAATCCAACCACCGGGTATCGCCATTGCGTAGACACCGAATGTATACAAACCGTAAATAGCGGTCGCTATCGCAATTTCTAAACCAAGGCCGCCTTCCGCCACAGCAGCTGTCATAAATAAAACCAGTAATGCCCGCATACCATAATAGCTAAACCGCTCCCACATTTCCGTAAAAAACAGAACGGGCAGTCCTCTAGGTTGATCTTTAAACATGATAGCTCCTTGAAATAATATGAATACTAATACTTAGCAGTAGTGCACAATACAATTTTGATTTCTAAAAAGCAAGTTGTTTTTTTAATAAAAGCAGAATAATAATGATTTGAAAATAAACGATGAAGATTTTTGTTCCTGAGTGAGTTCGTCAGGAATAGTATCTTGAACCCCCACCCCCATTTTACCGATTAAATCAGAAATCCGAAGCACAAAAATCTAAACAATATCGGAATAATAAATTTTCAAATAACAATCAAATTTAAGATGGTTTAACATGTTTAAGACATTGAGATTTAGAAATTAGGATTTGTTTAGGATTTCGAAATTAGGATTTCGTGCTTCTGAAATAAGTTTTAATTAGCCGAAAATGAAACAGCTCATCGGTTTATCCCATACTGCTGCATCTTTTTCCAGAGATGGCTGCGTTGAATGCCAAGAGATCGAGCAGACTCCTGGATTCTGCCATCATGAGCCGCGAGGGTTTTGAGGATAAAGTCTTTTTCGAATTTAGCGCGCGCTTCCCGTAAGGTTTGTTCTCGTTGTGGGTCCGATTTATTGAGAGGACCGTCTTGCATCGCCTGGTGCATGATTGGGATATCAATTAAAATTTCGTTGGAGAGTACGGCTGAACGTTCAATTATATTGCGCAATTCACGGATGTTGCCAGGCCAGTCGTATTCCATCAATAAGGGCCAAATATTTTCGGCAAATCTTTTGTCCGGCAGTCCTTCGTTAGTGCATACTTGCTGCAATAAGAACTCTGATAAGGGCCGTATGTCATTGTGCCGATGTCTTAAGGCTGGGAGGTAGATTGGAATCACGTTGATGCGGAAGTACAGGTCTTCACGAAAATTCCCTTCCTTTATTTCGCTGCGTAAATCTTTGTTGGTTGCGCAGACAATTCGAAAAGATATTTCCTGTGGTTTATTACTGCCCACAGGTTCTACAATATTATCTTCGATCGTACGAAGAAGTTTCGCCTGCATCATTAAACTCATGTCGCCAACTTCATCCAAAAACAGGGTGCCGCCATTGGCGCGTTGAAATTTACCCAGGTGATTGGAAATGGCGCCAGTAAAGGCGCCCTTAACGTGGCCAAAGAGCTCACTCTCAATCAAATTTTCCGAAATAGCGGAACAATTCACCGGTATGAATGGATTTCCTACACGACTGCTGTTCAAGTGAATAGCTCTTGCTACCAATTCTTTGCCGGTACCTGATTCACCGGTGATGAGAACCTTGCTGTCTACGTTTGCTGCCTGATCGATCAGCGCAAAAATTTTCTGCATGGTTGAATCCGTTCCGATCATTTTATAACGAAGTTGTGACTCTGTAAGTAATTTATCTCGTTGTATTTTGAGTTGGTTTGTGAGTAACGCATTACGAACCGTAATTAACACACGTTCTGCATCGAGAGGTTTTTCCAGAAAATCATAAGCCCCAAGTTTAGTCGATTCTACTGCCAATTGAATCGTACCCTGCCCGCTGATCATTACAATTGGCAGGTAGGAATGCTCTGAGATAGATTTTTTCAACACCTCCATGCCGTCAATTCTAGGTAAACGAATATCCAGAAGCATCAGATCAATTCTTTGTTGATTGATGATTTCTAATGCTTCTTTGCCGTCATTGGCCAGTACACAATTGAAACCTTCAAAAGTCAAAATATCCTTCAGGCTTTCGCAGATGTTTGCGTCATCATCGACAATGAGGATTATATGTTGTGGATGGCTTGTAATTTGGTTTGATGGCATTTTTTTATTTTAAAAATAAGATTCACAATATTTGGTTAAAATTACTATTACTGAAATTATAATCAAAGATAAATTTGAGTAGAAGGATATCCCATAGATAATTCCTCATGACAAATTGCTAGACAAAAAACCCCCCGGATTTTATAACCCCAACGGTTTGAAATGCCACAGGATTTACGTACACAAAAAAACCTGCCAGGTTTCCCCATCCTGGCAGGTTTAATTTTCCGACTCATCAAATATCTAGCATCAAGCATCAAGAACCCAGCCTTACTTCATCAGCAACAGCTTCTTCTTATCCATATATTGACCTGCTTTCAGCACGTACAGGTACATACCACTGGCCACACGAATGCCGTTGTCATCTGTGGCATTCCAGGTAACTCGATGAACACCTGTCGGGAACTGGCCGGAAACCAAAGTTCTCACCAGCTGCCCGGAAAGATTGTAGATCACCAGGCTCACATTAACTGCTTTCGGAAGAGCAAATGTGATCTCGGTGGTCGGATTAAAAGGATTTGGATGGTTCTGGTATAGTTGGTATCCATTCAACAATTTTGTTTCATCTAAATCCTGGCTTTTATCAAAATTAGTTTCAGCATTCAATTGTTTCTCATCTAATTTGCTTTCTACATCGTTTATACCATCCTGGTTTTCCTCAATATTGGATGCTATCAGCGCTGAAGGAATGCTGCAGTTACCCAAGACTGTGTAAGCCGGACCCTCATCCATTGCTATATCTTTTTTATCATGGGGAACTTGAACCTGGTATGATGCCGTTGCTGGATTACCACTGTGATCCACAGCTTCGAAATGAATGGTGTAAACCCGTCCGTTACCACCACCCTGACGTTCTTTCCTGAGCTGAACGGATTTACAATCATCGGCAATAACAATGTCGTTGAATGTTTTACCATCGCCGTTGCCATTAGCATCTTCCGGTTCGTCACTGCTCACCGAAACAATCAAAACATCATTAATCGAGAGGTCAACATCGCAAACATCAGAAACAGAAACAACAGCTTGTTCTACTGAAATGGTTTCATATTTGTGATTTGGCGGCCACAGGGTTATAATATCAGGGTTTATGGCAATGACTGGTGGTGTTGTATCAACCACATTTACAGTTCGTTGCATGGATGCGCTGTTGTTACTGGCATCAGTTGCAGTATAAGTAATTGTATAATTGCCAGGAACATTGGTGTCTACATTTCCGGTAATCACAAGAACTGGATTTGGATCGCAGAGATCACTCACTTGTGCGCCGGGTTCCTCATAAGGTAGTGGACATTCAATAGTTAAGGGATTGTCGCCATTTAATGAGATAACTGGAACATGGGTGTCAACCGCACGTACCGTTCGTGTGGCGGTAGCGGTGTTCCCGACGGAATCAGTGGCAGTATAAGTAATTGTATAATTGCCAGGAACATTGGTGTCTACATTTCCTGTAATCACTAGAATTGGATTTGGATCGCACATATCGCTTACTTCATCGCCAGGT
>JADFJB010000172.1 GCA_022566355.1 candidate division KSB1 bacterium | reverse complement strand
CATCAAGAGACCCAATAAAGATTTATTTCAGCGAGAAAATGGCTGTTAATGGTTTATCCGGACTCGATAATTATGTTATTTTCCCGATGATAAATGTCCGTAATGTGTATGTAGACGACTCCGGTTTCAGATGGGTTTTGTCTTTTTGTGAAAAATACTTCGCCCCTACCTATTTCTAATTCTGTTTAATTATTATTTTCCAGGATCAAGAAAAAAAGTCAAACTGGTTATCAGCCAATACTCTAAAATGATGTGCTGTGAGATTCGGCTTCTCCTTGTTCAGTCCAGCTTTCCGGCAAGACAGATCAAACAAGTTCCGGATTTCATCTGCAAAAACGCCTTCCCCTCTCATCCTGGTTCCCAGCCGAGGGTCATTTAATTTTCCACCACGGATATCCCGAATCCGGTTTAGAATTTTGTCTTTTCTATCGGGATAATGTCTTTCCAGCCAATTCTCAAACAGGGGTGCAACAGCATAGGGCATGCGCAGCATTATGTAGCCGGCACAAACTGCTCCGGCGTCAGCAGCCATTTTCAAGATCGATGGAATTTCGTGATCGGTTAGACCCGGAATAATTGGAGCAGCGAGAACACCGGTTTTGATGCCAGCCGCAGTTAATTTCTCGATGGCTTCAAATCGCCGTGCAGGAATGGATGTCCGTGGCTCCATGATTTGGGTCAGCGCACTGTTTTGAGTCGTAATCGATATCATGACCAATGCCGCGTTTATGGATGAAAGCTCACTCAATAGGTCCAAATCACGGGTTACCATGTGGTTCTTGGTGATTATCACCACTGGGTTTTTAAATTTGACCAACACTTCAAGACAACGGCGCGTTAGTTTGAAGTGGCGTTCTATCGGCTGATAGGGATCGGTTACACCGCTGATACCCAGCACCTGCGGTTTCCATTTGGGGCGCGATAATTCTTTTTCCAAAATTTCCGGTCCATTTTCCTTAACGAAAATTTTACTCTCAAAATCCAATCCCGCCGAAAGCCCTAGATATTCATGGGATGGCCGGGCGTAACAATAAATGCAGCCGTGTTCACAACCGCGATAAGGATTGATGCTTGCGTCGAATCCCACATCCGGGCTGTCGTTGTAAGTGATGAATGTCTTGGATGAATCCTTAAAATATTGGGTACCTTTCAACTCATTTTTCTGGCCGTCCGGCTCATCGAATTCGATGGAGATGGTTTCAAATCGATTGAGAGGATTCGTTGCGGCGCCGCGACCGCGAATGTTGTTTTGATGAACAGGCAATTGTGCTCCTAAATAATGAGGAATAAAGCTATCAAAAAAATGATGGATGTTCAAATTTCAAAATTAAATAATACACAATGTTAACGATTAAAACTTTGGAATCGGTTGAAATGGATATATGAGGATAAAAGTTGTCAGTCCTAAACAATTTATTCAGTAGTATGAAAACTAAATAAATACTCTCAGTACACAAAATAATATATTAATCCACCTAAAATAAAACCCCGGTGAATCTTTTTTAATCACCGGGGTTTGACAATTAGATTGATTTGATTTTAAAGCTTGTACCTACCTCCCGGCAATCTCATCCTTTGTCGTATACTTATCAAACCAGCTTCTCAGGTAAAGCACCGAGCGCATAAAATTGGATGGCTTAGAGCTGGTACCGTGCCATTCCTCATTAAAACGCAGCATTACCGTCGGGATTTTTTGCACTTTCAGCGCCATGTAGAACTCTTCGGTTTGGGAAATCGGTGTGCGCAAATCTTTGATACCTGTCATCAGCATGGTCGGTGTTTTTACATTACCGGCGTACATGAGCGGGGATCGCTTTAAATGCTCGCTGGGATCTTCCCATGGAAATTTCTTGAAGTTACGATACCAACTGGCGCCATCCGTTGTGCCGACAAAGCTAATCCAGTCGATTACCGGGTAGTTGGAAGAAGCAGCGGCGAATCGATCCGTATGGCCGACGATCCATGCGGTTAGGACACCGCCGCCACTGCCGCCGTACACAAACAAGTTTCGTTCATCGATATAGCCCTTGGCAATCACCTCATCGACGCCTTTCATCAAATCATCGAAATCCTTGTCAGGGTAGGCATTCTTTATCGCGTTGCCAAATGGACTGCCATAGCCGTCACTGCCGCGAGGATTGGTATACAAAACCACAAAGTCTTCCGCGGCATGGTTTTGCCAGGCAAAATTAAATCCGACGCCATACATTCCATGGGGACCGCCGTGGATGGCTAAAATTAGTGGGTATTTTCGATTCGGATCGAAATCCGGTGGTTTTACAATCCATCCTTGAATTTTAAAATCATCCACAGAATTATACCAGATTTCCTCGACCTCTCCCAGTTTGACATCCGAAAGGATATCTTCATTTACATGGGTCAATTGGGTAATCTGCTTGGGTTTTTTCAAGTCAAAAGCGATCACATCACCGGGATTATGAGAATCGGCCCAAACTGCCGCAGCCTTACCATTTTTGTTGATGCTGCTTACTGATATATAATGGGTTCCTTCGGTAATTGGTTTTACGCCATTCTTTAGTGAAGCAAAATAAACATTGCGGCTGCCTTCGCTGCGTGTGTTAAAATATACACCGCTATTGTCTCTTGCCCAGGTTAAACCGGAAGACCGCCGGTCAAAATCTCCGGAGATCTTATGCGGATTTGAACCATCCCTGTTCATGACATAAATTTTGTTGGTGATATAGGTATCATCTGTGAAATCGTAACCCGTATAGGCAATATATTTACCATTGGGAGATGGGACAGGATTGCCATCCGGTCCTTTTCGAGTGGTTAATTGCTTCGTTTCTCCGGTCTTCACATTGACAGCATAAATCTCAGATTCCCGCCATTGGTATTCGGCATCATCAACTCGCAAGCTGCTGCAGATAATTTCACTGCCATCCGGAGTCCACCTTGGCGATGAGTGGCTAAAGTCGCCCGATGTAATTTGTCGTGGGGTACCGCCGTCAGCAGGGACGATAAAAACATGGTTAAATCCTTCTTTTATAAATCCCCTTCGATCTCGGCGGTAGCGAAGTCGATCGATGATACGAGGTTCCTTGGTCCATTTTGCGCCTTCGGGTTTTGCCGGCAGTTTAACAGTCCACTTATCTTTTTCGGGCACCAACATCGAGAATGCAATGGTCTTCCCGTTCGGAGACCACCGGATGTTTGATGGCGATTGTTCGACCCGGGTGATTTGCGTAACCGCACCCTCGGCATCCATCCACCGGACATGGATTTGACTTCCTTTCGGTTTTCCGCTGGCAGTAAAAGCAATGCGAAAACCATCGGGTGACCATTGCGCCGAAGATCCTTCAACCAGGAACCGGTTTTTGGAGCCATCCACTTTCATAATCCAAAGCGAAGATTTCCGGCTGTCATTCATTTTATCAACCCATCTCCGGGTGTAAATAATCTGTTTACCATCCGGAGATATTTGTGGATTGCTTACACTCTCCATATCCAGGTAAAGGTCCAGGGTGAGCTTTTTAACAGGCTCCTGGGCACCCAGATTAGCAAATGAAAATAGGGTAATAATTAAGAAAAATATTGAAATGGAAAGATATTTCTTCATGACTCACTCCTAAGGTTGAGTTAAAAAATATTAGGGATTAAAATAACGTACCTTGAAAGAAAATGGAATGCAAGTACAATTTTTTGAATTTTAGATTTTTACTGAGTTGTTTGATGCTGCAATTTTTTTAAACACCGAATAACACTGATTTATATTCCTGCATGAATGAGACTAGGAACGACTCTGTTGTCATTCCAGTTCCGCCTGGCAGGCTGTTGCAGAATGCGCAATATCATCTGAAATGTCATACTGATCCCGCCTGGACGGGAGAAGAATCTTGCTGGTACAGCCCTTAATAACTTGATTATACGAGAGTTACAACGAGTTGCAAACAAGATCCTTCACTCCGCTTCGCTCCGTTCAGGATGACAATTCCAGGCTTTTTGCCTATTCTGCAACAGCCTCCTGGGCGGGATTATCGGGAATCTATTTACTTGATCAAACACAGAATGAATCCTGCTTAAAACGAGACTTTGTGAACGCAATATCATCCTGAAAAAACATTAATAAGCATCTAATGTCATTCAGAAGGAATCTATTTTAACTTAACGTAAGGTGTGTTAGTTAACAAGATCCGTCACGATAGTGACAACACTGTTTCTTTGAGCCTCAGCTAATTCTTTTTCTTTTTGAATAAATTCTTCAGTTTATCTTTTACTTTCTTCTCCGCTTCTTTCTTCTCTTTCTCGAATTTTTCTTTTGCAATTTGTTCTAAAGTTGATTTGCCTGCTGTTGAATCTTTTCCGGTTTTCTTTTTGGTTAGAGCTTCTACAATGCCTTGTTTTACTTCATCTTTTTTACTTTCTAATTCGGAAACGGCTGCCTGTTTCAAACCGGATGTGACACTTTTTACAATGTCGCCCAAAGATGCTTTTATAATTGGTTTGTCATAAGTGCCCCCTATAGAAACCAATATGTCAACTGTCTCATCAGTGCCCAAGCTCACTTTCTTCCCAACAAGGTTAGTGAGGGCATTCGCTGTTTGACCCCTTAGCTCACTGGCGGGCATTTTGAGGATCAAATCAAAATTCAATGATTTATCAATCCCGTATGATCCCGAGATAACCATATCCGTATTTTCAATCGTGACCGTGAATGGTTCAATTTTCATTCGGCCTTCCTCGATTGAGTATGAAGGATGAAAATTATTTAAAGTAGGATTTTGTATTTTATCCCATTTAATTGCTTTTGCAACTTGATTGAAAGGTGCGAAATCCGTCAAACTTGCAGAGGCAATATCCAGCTTGCCATGGCTGGTGAAATTTTGCCAAAGCGGTACCAGGTTATTATCCAATTGCGAACTTAACTTTATTTTTGCATTAAAATTGCCATGGAGATGATTTGCAATCGGTGCAAAGGTTTGCACAGTTATAAAGCTATTGTATGCATCGGCAAATCCAACCTGGCTGATTGAAAAATCGAAATCGATGGTTGGGGTCTGTGGAATGTTACTGTCATATTTACCCGAAGCGATCATTTTTCCGCCTAATGCCTCCATGTAGAGGCCATCCATCTTCAGGACTTTGTCTTTAAGAACCAGGGATCCTCTGACGTTTTGCAATTTTAGATTATCAAAAAGCACTTCATTGAATTGCACATCCATCAGGAATTCAATTTTACCGGGTAGCTCGACCGCTGAAAGTTCAGCACTGGGTCCTGCCATCCATGGATTCAAATCAAAAAAATTAGAACTGATTGCAAGGTTGCCTTTTAATTCTGCATCTTTGAGGAAGTAAGAAAGAACATTCTCCAATTGGCCCGTTGCCTTAATATCACTCTTGCCGATTTGAGCACTAAACCGATCTAATGAAACCTTTGCAGGTGTAAAAGTTATCGATGCTTCCTTTAAGGAAAAGGGTTCGGGAAGTTGTGGGGACGAATAAATGATCTCTGAAAAGTTAAGCTGCCCATTTCCATTGATTTCCAGGTCTTTTTTCTGACTGCCTGAAAATTCCAGGTTTGCCTGAATGAGGCCGGCGATTTCAGTATTTTCCTCTAATGGCAGGAGTTCTTTGATGTTACCTAAATCGATATTGCCTTTAATAAAGCCGCTGAAAGTGGGATCGGAAAAAGGCCTGCTGACAATAAGGCGGGCGTCGAATGGTTGCCGGTCCATTTCGAAATGAAATTTTCGTAAATTAATCAGGGTGTTGTTTAGATCTCCTCCCGGGTTTACCACAAATAATTCAAAAGCAAAATGATCTATGGGTTTTGGCATGTCCGGAAGTTTTAGCATGCCATCATTGACTTCAAATTTGAAGTCAATTTTGGGGAATTCATTTTCACTGTAATTGCCGATAATTTTGCCCTGGAAGCTAAATCGACCCGATGTTTCCAGCTCAGAAAAATCCTTCTGGTAGAGGATTGGGATCAGGGAAACCAAACTTTTAAAATCTGTTTCTTCAGTGCTAAACTGTAAATCAACAGTGGTAGTTTCCTCTGCGATTTTTAATGAGCCGTCGAGATTAAAAATAAAGTCGTTAAGCCTTAGTTGGTTTTTTTTCAGTTCTATTGAAAGGTTCTTCATATCGATCACTGTTTCGATTGCGAAATGAGTTTCAATATCCTGCAAATAGTTAATATCTCCAACTCCGGCGCTTAGAGATTTAATTTTCGTGTCTGTTTTTAAATAGACGATATCTTGGGTGAAATCCCCGTAGCCACTGTGGTTAAATCCCTTCACAGCCAGGTTCATTCCGGTTTGATCATCTATATAAGTGAGATTGGCGTTTCGAATTTCATATCTTTGCAGGGTTAAACCAAATTCTTCCGTTTCACTTTCCGGGGCAGCTTCAACCGTTTCTGTTTCTTTCATGATATTCCAGTTCGGCGTGCCATCTGCAAGAACCCTGAGGGAAATATCCGGCTGATCCAACAGGATCGAAACAATTTCAACGGATTCTCCCGAAATTAAACTGAGCAGATCAACGGTAACACGAAAGGAATTAAAATGAACCAAAGTATCGCCCTCGAAAGGCGCACGATTCACCAGGCTAAGACCATCAATCGATACGGTAATACCAGGGAAATCCCGAAAGAAACTAATACCAACATCATCAAAATCCATTTGACAAGCCAACTGTTCATTGGCTTTATCTTTAATGATGGCAACGATTTGATCTTTGTAAAACATGGGGATTATCGTCACAGCTAGGAATAATAATCCAACAATAACTCCGATGATGATTAGTAATTTTTTCATATTAAATTTTCTCTAAGTTTTGGGTGGTTAAAGATACAATTGATATCAAAGAGTATTGATATTTAATGGGTTTATATCTTTTGATGAATTTCGTTTTATGAAGAGTAAACATCCAGAAATAATCCTAAAATCAACTTCCTTGTCATTTATTAATTTCGAG
>JADFJB010000171.1 GCA_022566355.1 candidate division KSB1 bacterium | reverse complement strand
AGGGGAGGAATTTCCCCTCCTTGTTTAAGGAGGGGGTAGGGGAGGTTTAATAATATTGATAAGTACAATTTTAATACGTTACAGTAATTATGTTTTTATATACTTAGTTCAAATGGGACATACTTTCTTTTACTGCATCTAACGTTATTGAAATTTCCGATCCTGAATGTTCGCTACTGAGAAATCCAGCCTCAAACTGGCTTGGAGCAAAGTAAATCCCATTGGCCAGCATGGTGTGGAAGAATTTCGCATATCTGTCCGTATCAGCATATTTTTTTGCGCTTTCATAATCGGTGATCTTTACACCGGGTTCCTTCAAAAAGAAAAATCCAAACATTGTTCCGGCCTGGCCGATTTGCATAGGAATATTCGACTCTGCAGCGATTTCTCGTATGCCATCCGTTAACTTCCTGGTATTAACGCTAATTTCTTCAAACATCGTGGAAGCCGATAACAACTTCAAAGTTGCCAGCCCCGCCGTCATTACCAAAGGATTTCCCGAAAGAGTACCCGCCTGGTACATCTCTCCGGATGGTGCCACGTGCTGCATGATTTCTTTTTTCCCTGCATAAGCGCCAACCGGTAATCCACCGCCGATAACCTTGCCCAGACAGGTCAAATCAGGATTTAACTCAAATAGTATTTGCGCACCACCCATGCTGACACGAAACCCGGTCATCACCTCATCCAAAATGAAAAGTGAATCATTTTTGTGGCAAATATCTTGTAGCTCTTGTAAAAACCCGGGCTCCGGTTTAATAAATCCCATATTCCCTGCTATAGGTTCAACTATAACCGCAGCAATCTGACCGGCGAATCGATCGAAGAGAGTTCCAACAGAGTGGATGTCATTATAGGATGCGATGAGAGTATCAGACACACTAGCGGGAGGAACACCCGGAGAATCCGGCAAACCCAATGTGGCTACACCGCTTCCGGCCTGCACCAACAACATATCCGCATGGCCATGGTAACAGCCGGCAAACTTTATTATTTTGTATCGTTTAGTATAGGCTCGAGCCAATCGCAGGGCGCTCATCGTTGCTTCTGTCCCACTGTTGACAAACCGGATCATATCGATCGATGGAATCGCATTAATAATCAATTCCGCAAGATCGCTCTCCACATGGGTCGGTGCTCCATAACTGGTACCACGATCTAATGTCTCACGCAATGCTGAAACAACAGCAGGGAAAGCGTGACCTAAAATTAATGGTCCCCAGGATAATACATAATCCGTGTAGCGGTTTCCATCTACATCCCATAAATAGGGACCTTCTCCGCGATCGACAAAAAATGGAGTGCCAGAGACACTTTTGAATGCCCGAACAGGACTATTCACTCCACCTGGAATGAGTTGCAATGCTTTGCTAAAAAGGAATTCCGACTTTTCTATGTTCATTTGTTTTTATATCTTTTTGTTAAATGGTTTCAGTTTTAAGCGAGTCTGTATGAATTTTTAGATCTGATGCAATTTGTTCACTCATAACATTGGCTTGTTTGACACAATCTCCGACGGATATGCCACCACGGAAATTCCCGGAAAGATAAAGTCCGGGATACCCTTTCTCACACGCTTCTATCGAATCTATAATTTCTTGGTGGCCAAGATTGTACTGGGGAATCGCTTTATCCCAACGTTTGATTTCTACAAAGTCTGGCTTCTTATCGATCCCCATCAGATCTTGTAAATCCTGCTCAACCATATTAATGATTTGCTCTTTAGGTTTTAATGCATTCTCCGGTTGCCTGCTGCCACCGATATAGGTTGTAAGCGCAACACCTCCTGTTGGAGCGCGGTTTGAGAATAAGGTAGAGCTCCAAATTGTTCCCAGAATATTGCGATTTTCTTTCTCAGGAATCAAAAAACCAAAACCATCTAAAGGAATCTTGGCTGGATTTTCGTGATAACCAAAAAATACCATCGTAACCGGAGGATAGGATACCTGGTTCAATTGGTTTCGAATTGGAAAATCAAATTCAAAGTTTAATTCAGCAAAACTATGAGTGGGGATGACAAATAGTAATGAGCTGCAACGGATTGAGTGAAATTCATTATTCGATCTAAAAGCTACTTCAAACCCGGAATGTTGTTTTCGGATAAAGTCGATCTTTGAATCGGTATAAATTCTATTGGAAAACTGCTTAACAAGGGCATCGATGATCGTCTGCATCCCGTCTTGAAACGAGAATAACCTCGCCCTTTGTTTGGAGGTCTCATTACTTTTACGCCGCTTTATGGCCGCGCCTATAGCTCCTTTAAAGAGGCTGCCATAGGTTTGCTCCAATTCATACAGCTTGGGAAATGCGCTCCGGACACTGAGTTTCTCAGGAACACCGGCATAAACTCCCGCCACGAATGGATTGATAGCATAATCGAGGAATTCCTGTCCGAGACGACGTTTGACAAAATCTGCCAGTGATTCTTCCTTGTTTGTATTCGATGGTGAAATGAATGGTTCTTTCAGTAATCGTAATTTTGCTGATTTTGAAAAAAGATCTGATTTTAAGAAATGCAGGGGACCCATCGGGAGTGCATTTAGCTGTCCATTACGGACAATATAACGTTTCTTTGCATTGGGTTTGGCATATTCCACAAAATTTTCAATATCCAAATCAATCAATAATTGATGAAGCAGAGGTGTTGTGTCTAAAGTACTATTGGGGCCATATTCTACCAGGAAGCTCTCCATCCGTTGACTTCGGATATTTCCTCCCGAATAGGATTCCTTTTCTAAAATATTAACTTGAACATTATGGTTTTCGAGAAAGTGAGCAGTCGCCAAACCTGATATACCGGCTCCAATGATCAATACGTCGGTTTTTAAGTTTTTAGGCACGTTATAAGAACTAAACTTTCATCTTTATTTGCTTCACAGTATGTAACCATTTTGTACCGTCAAATTAATTATTAGATTATCCTATAATAATTCTACCGGTTCCGAACACCACTTTTGCAAGGTATCAATCCACAATGGATGATCGTTCATGCAAGGGATCATTTGAAACTCCTTTCCTCCGGCCTCCAGGAATAATTTTTTTCCTGCGATCTCTATTTCCTCCAGGGTCTCCAGACAGTCTGAAACAAAGGCGGGGCAAATCACTAACAACTTTTTCACCCCTTTTGCAGGAAGAAGCCGTAATTCCTCATCGGTAAATGGTTTCAGCCATGGATCTTTTCCCAAGCGCGATTGGAAAGAAATGGAATACTTGTTCCGTGGAATATTCAATTCCTTCGTCAAAAGATCTGCTGTTCTGAAAACCTGGTGTCGGTAACAGGTGTTATGAGCAATGGAAGAAATTTCACAACAGTTCTCTTTGATCAAACAATGCTGGCCAGTTGGATCTGATTTTTTGAGATGTCGCTCCGGGAGTCCATGATAACTGAGGAGTAGATGGTCAAATTCCCGGTTCAAATATGCTTTTGCACTCGCCGCAAGCGCTTGAATGTAGTCTGGATTGTCATAATAAAGAGGTTGAACGTTAAGATCGATTTTTAAATTGAGTTTAGTGATGGTTTTTTTTACTTCCACCAAAACAGACTCCACTGTGGCCATGGCATAATGAGGATAAAGAGGGATCAGGAAAATTTCTGCTAGTTTTGGATTATTTTTCAATAAGTTATGCATCCCTTGCAAAATCGAGGGATTGCCATAACGCATGGCTAGTTCAACTGGCTCATCCAGTTTTTCTTGCAGAAGTCGATGAACTTTTTGACTATTTACAATCAGCGGAGAACCATTTTCCCACCAAATTTTACGATAAGCTTCAGCGGATCGCCTTGGTCTGAAAGGAAGAATAAAAGCACCAACAATCATTTTTCGAACAAGATACGGCGTATCGATCACGTGTTTATCCATTAGAAATTGATGTAAGTATTTGCGGACATCCTTAACCGATGTCGAGTCCGGTGACCCTAAATTGACTAAGAGAATTCCTCGATTATTCATTTTACTATTCTTGATTTAACCGTATAGGTAACTATTCAGCCATTAGCTTTTAGCTGTTGGCCATTAGCTTACTGAGATTGTTACTCATTTTTGTTCACTATTTAACTGATCCATAATCACTTAACTATCTTTTGTTGGGATTAAAGATATCTCTTCAATGATGATTAATTTGAGTTTCCAATTCAAATGATGAACCTAAAGCAATTTCTAAAAATCGTTTGAAATCTATTTGACTGTTTCGGTTACAACCCTCAACAATATAGATACAGCCGAACGACAGATTTGACTTCTTAACCCGTATTTCTCTTCAACAGGAAGCCTTTCTGCCAATCCCGAAGCGTCGGGATGCCAATAGCTGAATAGTTACCAGTATAGATTATAATAAATTGGCTGTTCAAATCAAACCGTCATGGAATAAACAGGCTTTTCTGCCAGTTGATTCTCACCGAGGTAAGCGTCGAATACCATGGCAATATTGCGAATAACCAAACGGCCCGGTTCGGTAATCTGTAAACGATCGGGCTGAAGTATAATCAGACCATCCTGAATAAACTCATCCAACTTTTCGATGGAGTCGGAAAAGTATTCGTCAAAGTCCACACCAAACCGATCCCAAACCTCCGGTTTTAGCACTCGATTATTGCACATCAGTTCTATAATAACAAAACGACGCAGTTTATCGTCATCATTCAAACGATAGCCAACATGGGTTGGAATATTTCCTTGATCTAATGCTTGTTTATATTTTTTCATTCCTTTAGAATTTTGGGCATACATACTGTTCAGCTGGCTAATCGAGGTGATGCCCATAGCGTAGATCTCAGCCTCTGCATAGGTGCTATATCCCTGAAAATTACGATAGAGGGTATGATCATTTAAGGCTTTGGTTAATTCGTCCTCGGGTTTGGCAAAGTGATCCATACCAATGTAGACATAGCCTGATTCAGTCAGCTTATCGATGATCAGCTTAAGCAGTTTCAGTCGTTCGGTTGGTTCGGGAAGAGCCTCTGTCGGTATCAACTTTTGATGTTTCTTTAACCATGGGACATGCGCATAGTTGAACACAGCCAGGCGATCAGGGGAAATATCAATAATTTTATCAAGGGTTTTGCTATATGATTCCACAGTCTGGTACGGAAGACCGTAAATTAGATCGATATTGATGGAATTGAATCCTAACTCCCTGCTTTGCTTCACCACCTCACGGTTCAACGATTCCGGTTGAATTCGATTCACTGTCTCCTGTACTTTTGCATCCAAATCCTGCACACCAAAACTAACCCGGTTAAAACCAACGTTCCGTAATGTAGACAAGCAATCTTGAGAAAGACCCCTGGGATCGATCTCTATACTTATTTCGGCGCTATCGGAAAAATTGAAATGATCTGTAATATAACTAAAAATATCCGTGATTTGGTTCGGATCAAGATAGGTAGGTGTGCCTCCACCCCAATGTAACTGCACTACTTTACGCCTGGGATTGATCAGTTTGCTGACAAGATCGATCTCTTTTTTCAAATAGATTAAATAATCATCGATTCGCTCGGGATTTTGAGTAATGATAACATTACAGGCACAGAAATAACATAGAGACTTGCAAAATGGAAGATGAAAATAGAGCGATAAGTCGGTTAAGTTGCCGTTTTGGTTGGTTTCCACAATCTCATTATAAAAATCTTGAGCCCCGAAATCGCTGCTGAAATGGGGCGCGGTTGGGTAACTCGTATACCTGGGTCCAGGCTGATTATATTTCTCCAGCAATTCCAGATCGACTTCAAAATTACTTCGTTCGTTCATTGAGTACTGTACTCCTTATTAGGTAACTGCTTAATTCCATTGAGTTTTATTCATCGAAGCTTCATGAACATAATCAACCAATCGCTTCACGTTATCAACTGGTGTCTCGGGCAGGATGCCATGCCCCAGGTTGAAAATGTGTCCAGGTTTACCAGCTGCCTGTTCCAACACCTTTTGGGCTTTTGTCTTTAATTCTTCCCATGGAGCAAAAAGAGCTGCTGGGTCCAGATTCCCTTGAATAGCTACATCGTCACCCAACCTCTGCCAGGCATCATCCAGGTTAATGCGCCAATCAACACCAATTACATCGCCGCCGGTCTCTTTGATCAGTTCCAGCATGCCGCTTGTGTTCGTGCCAAAATGAATGATTGGCACATTTGCCGTTTTGGCTATTTCAATGGCATTTCGAGTATAGGGCGCCACCCTTTCAAGATAATCGGATGGACTGAGTTCGCCAACCCAACTATCGAAAACCTGGAGCACTTGTGCGCCAACCTGGGCTTGCGCAAGCAGGTACTGGCCAACTACAATCGACATTTTTTCCATTAATTGATGCCAGGCTTTGGGTTCACCAATCATCATGTTTTTTGTACGCAGGTAATTGCGACTGCTGCCGCCTTCAATAGCGTAGCATGCCAGCGTAAAAGGCGCACCACTGAATCCAATGAGTGGTAGATTTTTTCCATCCAATTCCCGACGAACCAGTTTGATGGCCTCAAGAGTAAATGACAAAACTTCAACAGGGGATGAAACTCGCAAATTCTCAATATCCGTAATTGTACGAATGGGATTGTCGATTACCGGACCTTCACCCTTTGTATACTCCAAGTTCAATCCCATACCTTCTAATGGTGGTAAGATATCGGCGAAAATAATAGCTGCATCCAGGTCGAAGGCGTTTATAGGCTGCATTGTGACCTCACAGGCCAATTCGGGATTTTTGATGATTTCTAAAATGCCAAAGCGTTGTCGCATGTTTCGATACTCAGTCATATACCGCCCCGCTTGTCGCATCAGCCAGATCGGCGTGGCATCTGTCGTCTTCCGATAACAAGCTCGTAAGAACCTGCTATTTAAAAAGTCGGGACTGGACTTTTTAGATGGCTTGGTTAAACTTTGAAATATACTCATAATTTTAGAAGGTTTATATTTTCCAATTAGATAATAATAATAAGCCTATCGTAGTTGGTGATACCAGAAAAGAGAATTGAATTACCAAATAACAAATAAACTCCA
>JADFJB010000170.1 GCA_022566355.1 candidate division KSB1 bacterium | reverse complement strand
TACAACTGGATGAAAATGATAATTTATTCGTGCTGGATTACGAATTACGAAGATTGACGCAATTTGATCGAAATGGCGTCTTCTTGAAAACCCTTCCCATTAAAATAATGAAAGCATGTGAATTCCAAATTCATAAAGGATTAGCATATATTGTAGGATTCCGTCTATATGGAACTCGCCCAATCCATAAAATTGATTTTAAAACAGAGCAATTAGTTGGGATGTTTGGTAATCGGACTGCAGACAGTTTGCTAATAGCTAAGATAGGAAATGGACCAGATATAGTACTTGATAAGGAAGGTGTTATTTATTATGCAGATTATTTTCCATACAGAATCTCAGTATTATCTTCTGAAGGTAAGCCTATAAATAGCTTTTCAAGAAAAGCATCCTTTATCAGACCACCTTATGAAGTTCCAAGCC
The DNA here is from genome assembly GCA_022566355.1 of candidate division KSB1 bacterium. Classification (NCBI taxonomy): domain Bacteria; kingdom Pseudomonadati; species Candidatus Zhuqueibacterota bacterium. The sequence continues at coordinate 6,570 of JADFJB010000170.1, read as the reverse complement.
CAACCAGACCCAATTCTTTCTTAATGCAAAGTGGAGGAGGGATTCGTGATATAAGTCTCTATGCTACAGTGTTTCCAATGGTCTTAGTAAATAGAAGACCTATTAGTTACGAGAAGGGTGTAAAAACCGGCCAATATATTGATATATTCGATTCTTCCGGAAATTGGATATTAACGATCCCAATTGAAAAATACTTTAACAATCATAATACACGCCAAATTCTATCAGATAAAAATGGAAATATTTATTTAACCTCGGATGATCCGTTTCCTCATGTTGAAAAATTTTCTATCGATTTGAGAGACGAAAATGGCAATGTGATTATGCAATAAGTTTTCTCAGAATATTTTATATTTATAAACGCAAAGACATAAAATAAAGAGGAAGTTTATTTATGAAGCTTACCATAACCACAATTTTTTATTATATTCTCTTACTTTCTTTGAGCTTGATCTTGGTATTGGGTTCTGTTGCCTGTTCATCAAACGAAACCCAACAAGCACAAAATACAGTACGAGACAGTTTGGGCATAAAAATAATCGAAAACCGAGAGCCACTTTGGCATAAGGAGAAAAATTGGTATATACCTGTAGAACCAATTCTCTCATTAGTCGATGATGCTTTTTTCCGTATAATTGGAGCAGTGCGATTTGAGGACGGTCGGGTTGTGGTAGCGAATTCGGGTTCAGGAGAATTGCGGTTTTACGATCAAAAAGGTAATTTTAAAAAAGTTATCGGCAGACCCGGTAAAGGGCCGGGTGAGTTTTCCCGTTTATCATCAATTCACAAGTTCTCAAATGATTCTCTAATTGCATTTGACGCCAGCCTTTACCGCGTAACAATATTCGACAACCATGGAATTTTTGTGGAAGATTTTAATTTGGAAAGAGATATAAAACATTCTTTTAGTGATGTAAAGGTCTTTTCTGATGGTACATTATTTATATCTACTATCTGGAGTTCAAGATTGGAAAGAGGAGATAAATCTAATGGAATAAAACGCCACCCGGCACCGTACTACCGTTATTCACCCCTTGGTATGTTGATTGATACTGTAGCTATTTTACCTGGAAAGGAAATTTTTATGTCTGTCGAGAAAGAAATATTTTCTTTTTCATTTAACTTGCCATACAGCCATTCTCCAGTAAGTGCAGTTTACCAAAATAAAGCATATATAGGTACCAGTGACAGATTTGACATTCATGTTTACACACCAACAGGTAAACTGAATCGGATTATCCAATTGGTAGGTGTTGTAGATTTACATTTATCCAAAGAAGAGATAGAGGCTGATAAAAATGTTACAATTGGCTATTTTGATGATCCAGATATTAAAAAAAGGCAGGCTAAATTACTTTCTAATATGCCGGATTCAAAAAGTAAACCGGCTTACTCTAGCATGATCATTGATAATGCCGGCAATTTATGGATCGGGGAACACTTGCCTAACCGTAAAAATTCCATAGTTTGGTGGGTTTTTAATCAAGATGGTCAATACCTGTTTGAAATCAAAATACATAATAATATTCTAGTATATGAAATTGGAAATGATTATATCCTTGGAAAAAAATTGGATAAAGATGGTTTTGAGAGTATTTGGGTTTATGGATTAATCAAACCATAACGAAATAGTAAAAGATATTCGAATGGACTTCAGAGTAAAATTATGTTGAAAATATTTCTTCTCAGCATTTTACAATTATATATGTTTTATGGCTCTGACCCGGTTTTCGGACAAAATATTCCCAAGTATGTTTCTCCAGAATTTGAACAAACTTTTGCTGCCGCAGAATCCTTTGATGACCTGTTCCAACTTTCAGCCTCCATTCCCCTATCAGACAGCATTCCAATTGGCAACCGGTATTCTTTAGATGTTAGTTCACAAGGAAGGTTTCTGATCAATGATCATAGAGACGTTTTATTATTTAATTCGGATGGAGAATTGCTGCGAAAATTGGATGCAAGCCAAATTCATCCTGGGGTACGTTGGCAACCAACAAGAGCCAGGTTTACGGATAATGGCCAGATATGAGGGAGGATGGCAGTATTCCAAATCCGGTTATTCATAAGTATCAATTGAGAATTAAGTAAAGACTGAAAAGTTATGGAGGAAAAAGTAAAAAGTATACTCTGTTTAATTTCCGCTATGATATTATTTTCTTGCAGTAACAATGCCTCTGATGAAATTCAAATATACCAAGAGAATGGTGTCACTATAGTCCACAATCCAGCCACACCCATTGACAAAGAAATACGCAAATTAAATTTCATCGAAGAGCTTAGCATAGGAAGTGAAAGTACCGATGAGAATTACTTATTCTACCGGGCATGGTTTATTGATGTTGACAGTAAAGGAAATTGTTATGTTCTTGATCGAGGCAATCACCGTATCCAGAAGTTTGATTTAAGTGGAAATTATACCCTCACCATCGGCAGGAAAGGTCAAGGACCAGGAGAATTTGAATCTCCGAATAGGATTCTCATAAACTCCAAAGATCAAATAATTGTCAATGATGGTACAAACAGGAGGATAACGGTTTTCAATTCAGAGGGAGTAAGGTTATTTGATTATAAAACTGACGATCTTTTTCCCAGGTTCCCTGGATTACAGGACTTTTTACTCACAAAAGAAGATAATATTCTATTTTCAATTTCTGAAATCGATTTTGAAAGCAAAATTGAAACCAGAACCTTCAAAACAATGGATACAAAGGGTAATATTAATGAAGAATTGTTTTCAATCGAATACCCGGTTTTTGCTATTGCTGATGGAGCACGAGGAATTGATGATCTCGTCAGAGTTCATGTGGATATCGATGCAAAAAACAATATTTTTACTTGCTATCAAAATCGTTATTCTATAGTACAATTTGGAGAAAAGGGCAATCGGTTGCGAAATATTTTACGCGAATTTAATCCAACACATTTAACAGCTGAAGAGAAGGAAAAAGCGCAACCGACCTAGCTTTATATTAAACAGCACATCATATACAAAACCAATACCTGAATATTATGATGATATTCAAGGTTTAGCAATTCGTGAGGATGGAAATATTTGGGTTTTGACGTCAAAAAAACTTCAGGATGATTTTCTGCTAGATGTATTAGATGCTGAAGGTCGTTTTATTTATCAAATGATCACAAATATAAGAACTCCTTTTCAGGGAAGAGGTAGAATTTTTGAATCCGGATCTCGGTGGAAAAAGGACAAGGTGTATACTATAGAACCGAATGAAGAAGGTACAATAAGAAGTAAAACGGTATCGGGTTGAGGTTGAAAGAAATTATTAAAGTCATTAATTTAAATTTATTGAAATATGACTATCCTCCAAAAAATCATCAACCGGCCCATCGCAGTCAGTATGTTTATGCTGGTGATCGTGGTTACAGGCATCTATTCTGCTTTTAGGCTGCCATTAGAATTAACCCCCAAAGCGGAGCTGCCAAAATTAGCAGTTCATACGACCTGGCCAAACGCATCTCCGGAAGCTGTAGAAGCATTTATCACCTCGCCCATAGAAGCTGTGGTTGCCAGTCTGCCAGGTGTGCAAAATCTCACCTCCATTTCCCGGGAGGGTCGGTCGCAGGTTGACGTGGAGTTTACCCGAGATACACGCATCGATTTTGCAGCGCTTCGGCTATCCGAACAATTGGCCCTGGTTCGTGAGAATCTTCCACACAATGCCACGACGCCACAAATTCAAAAGTTTGTGCCGGAGGAATTCCGCCAGGAAGCGTTCTTGAGTTACCAATTCACCGGCCCCTACTCTTTATATGAAGTGCGGCAAATGGCGCTCGAAAAACTGCGCAATCCCCTGCTAGCCGTTCCTGGTGTTGCTGATGTCCTGGTTCATGGCGGGCAGGATCTTGAAATTCATATTTTACTTGACCGCCGCAAAATGGCAAATTTAAATATATTACCGAACCAGATCCACAGCGCCATGCGCGACATTAATCTTCGCAAACAGGGCGGCGTCTTGGATAAACAAAGTTTACAAACAGATTTAATAGTCCTCAACCCGATTTATACTATCGATGAACTACGGGCTCTTCCAATCCCTGTCAACAATACTATTGTTCGATTAGGTGAAATCGCTACAGTCGAACGCGCATACCAAAATGTCCAGCAATTGGTTCGCATCGATGGCAATCCTTCGGTTTCGTTAATCCTCCATCGGGAACCTGGCACCAACACGATTTCCGTAGCTAATGAGTCATTCAAAAAATTAAAAAGTCTTATAGAGAAACTACCACCGGGAATGCGGCTGTTGAAGATTTATGACGAAAGCGAACAAATTCGTAGCGACCTTCAATCTCTCACATCCAGGTCGGCTTTTTGCCTGGTTATTATTTTTGTTGTGTTGTTCCTTTTTCTGGGGAGTATCAGACTGCCGTTTCTTGTCATGTCAACTGTAGCATTTGCCATCCTCCTTACTTTAAACCTGTTTTATTTCTTTGGTTTAACACTGAATATTTTAACCCTGGCCGGATTAGCATTGGGATTCGGTATGCTGGTGGACAATGCTATCGTGGTCATCGATAATATTCATATTAACCGTGAAAAAGGATTGCCCGCCATTCAAGCAGCTGTGAATGGTACCAAAGAAGTTTTTCTACCTTTGTTGGCGAGCACGCTAACTACGGTGGTGGTTTTTTTACCTTTCCTATATCTTACCGGCGAATTGAGAGTATTCTATTTACCCTTTACTTTAGCCGTCTGCCTTGCGCTACTGTCCAGTCTATTGGTAGCACTTCTGTTCACGCCGGCGGTTGCGGCTCGAACAACCCTTCATGCAAAGTCTGGCGCTAAACATCTTGATCACTATTATCAAGTCGCGTTACAATGGTCAATAAGATGGCCATTACTTACGGTTCTTCTTACTGTTGGACTTTTTTTTTATGCCTATTATAACTTCGATAAAAATGTAACCAAAGGCAGGATTTGGAGCTTTGGCGGCGGCACTTACTTGGAATGCTCTGTACGAATGCCCAAAGGCGCTCAATTGCAGCGTGCCGATGATATTGCCCATGTGTTCGAAGATAAAGTGGTTGGATTAGAAGGCATTAAACGGGTGACAACAAATGTATTCCCGGAACGTGTGAAAATCCGGATAGACTTTTTAAAATCGCAACAAATGACCGCCTACCCCTTAATCTTAAAAGAACAGTTGATGGTTTTGGCCAGCCGGTTTGCAGGAATTGGCATTAGTGTATATGGCTTCGGACCGGGATTTTATTCGGGACTAGGTGGTTCTGCACCAAATTTTCGTATTCAAGTATTGGGATATAATTTTGCTGAAGTCCGTAAAATTGCTGAAGATTTGGGCAGTAAATTACAGCGAAATGCGAGGATTCGTGAAATCAATACATCTGGTTCCGGCAGATTTCGGGGTGTTGGCGATCAAACAGAGACCATCCTAAAAGTCAAGCATGCAGGTTTATCCAAATATGGTCTTACTGTCAGCGATGTCCTCAGCCAGGTATCGGCTTACTTGCGCGAAAATCAAAGTTGGCAGAAAATTCGGTTGGAAGGAAAGGAGCAGATTTACCGCATCAAATATGCAGACTTTAAAGATTTCGATCTGCAGGATTTATATTCCGTAACCATCCGATCCGGAGGAGGAGAAAGCGTCAGGTTAAACGAGATTGCATCCATCGTTGAAGTACAAGTTCAATCGGAAATTGTTCGGGAGAACCAGCAATACCAACGTTGGGTAACTTTTGAATACCGGGGGCCATACAAGTTTGGCAATCAATTGGTAGATGGGATTATTGAAAATACCGAATTACCGCCAGGTTATAAATTGGAACGGCCAAAATGGTTCCTGAGTGAAGAAGAAGAGAAGGAAATTTACACCATTTTTGTAATTTCTTTTCTCCTGGTATTTATGGTAGTTGCAGCGCTCTACGAAAGCCTGGTAAAACCTTTTATTATCATGCTAACCGTACCATTGGGTTTGATTGGAGTATTCTTGATCTTTTGGCTAACTGAGACTAATTTCGACCGCTCAGCATATATAGGCGTTATTTTGCTTAGCGGCATTGTCGTTAATAACGCAATATTGATGGTTGCCAAGATTTCAAATCTACACAAAAATGGAACTTCAATTCGAAAAGCTATTATTGAGGGGGCTTCGCAACGATTGCGCCCTATCTTAATGACTACAATGACAACCGTATTCGGTTTATTACCTTTGGTTATCTCAGGAGGTGAATCTCGATTGTGGGGAACTCTTGCTTTATCAACTATAGGGGGACTTACCACTTCTGCATTTTTTGTGCTGTTTGTTACACCAGCAATATATCGTTTGTTATCCGGAAAAAAGAATTATTAATCTTATACAAAATTAATCATAGACCGTATTTTCCCTATCCAATACTACATTTCTACCCAAATACTTTCGACTTTCCTTATAGTGTCTAAGGTTTTTGTACCTAACTTTCAGGGGTTACCCGATTTCACAATCTAAAAATGTGCTTATATTAATAATGAGTTCATTCTAAAAAGGTGGGATACCGATTCAATCGCTCTCATAAGTATTTGTTTTTATGTTTCAAAATTTTTTAGAA
>JADFJB010000169.1 GCA_022566355.1 candidate division KSB1 bacterium | reverse complement strand
CTTTGGCAACCCCGATGCCCAGCAAGCCAATCGGTCCGCAGCCGGTAAACAAAACCGTTTTCCCGGTCACGTTTTCAGCCAACACCGTATCTATGGCATTGCCCAGAGGTTCTTGAAGTGAACCCCAATCTTTGGGAATTAAGGGATCGTTTTTCCAGATCACATTCTCGGGCAAGCAAACATAATTTGCAAATGAACCATCCTGATCAAAACCTAAAATCTTCAGGTTCAAACAAACCTCTTGCCTGCCCTGGAGGCAAGCATAACATCGGCCGCAATAAAGGTGCGTTTCTGCTGAAATATAATCACCTGCCTGGATGTTCTTAACCATTTTGCCAACTTCTACAACCTCCCCCGCCATCTCATGACCCATCACCCTGGGTAAATGAATTCTATCTTCCGACCAGGTTTCCCAATTATACAAATGAAGATCGGAGCCACATATGGAAGTTGTTCTTACTTTCACCAATACTTCTAAATCTGAAATTTCCGGTATAGGTTTTTCGATATAAACAGCCCCTTTTCCAGCTTCCGTTTTTACAACAGCCTGCATCGTTTCCACTCGTATCTCCAATCATTTTCTTTAAATCCTAATGTGGATAATAATTTTGTTATTCGCAAGTAGAACGTGTCTTAAAAGGATTGACGCCAAGAAGATATTCATTGCAAACGAAATCTCAAATTGCAAATAACAAATTACAGTAAATTCCAATATCCAAGTTTCAAAATTAGAATTTTGGTATTAATGTTTGTTCATTTTAATATTGAGTTTTGTGATCCCTGAACAAGTCAGGGACAAGCTTATTTGGAAATTGGAATTTTTCCTTTGGAATTTATTCTTTCATCGCATAACAATAAACTTACTTATTGTGGAAGTATTTTTACCAGCCAAACTTGCTGTTAATTGGTACAAATATACACCGTTGGCTATTTTGTCGCCATCGGCGTCAAGGCCATCCCATAAGTACAGATTAAATCCCGCAGTTGCGGGCAGATCCCTGATCTCATGAATTTTTCGTCCGGCAATCGTATAAATTGACAATTTAACCCTGTTTGCAGTCTGGGTTAAAACATAGGTGAAATTTGTTTCTGAAAAGAATGGATTTGGTACATTCATCACATCACGAAAGACAAAATCGGAATCAACAGAAAATTCAGCCTTCCCGATTGAGGTGTTCATTGTTGCATCTGTGGCAATCACTTCCAACACATGCTGGCCTGGCTCAAGCTGCGGGAAATAGGTAATGATTACCCCGGATCCATTCGATTGAGTTAAATCTACAGGCATAAATTCAACGCGATCCATATTCGATGAATAGCTGATGATTATTCCATCCAGACGCAATTGCACCAGGCTCGTATCATTGATACTCAAAGGACTGTTGTCGCTGACTTCAATTAGAATCTTAGGGTTAGCAGAGACAAAATCACCGGGTAAAATCTCACGATCATCGAAGGTGATGCGAATATCCGGTCGGATGGAGTCGCCGGATACAAAAAACCGCTTGGAGTAAAGATTGTTGGTTTCGGATAACTCGATGATTCGATCCGACGGATCAATCCAAACCCTTAGTTTTTGATCACCCCGTAAACCGGCGGAATTAAACGAAATCGATGTTTGAGTGGATTCATCTAGGCCAATATGGGGGATAACAACCGTTGCCAGGGAATCCCAGTTGGTTGTTGGATTCTGAAGATCGATGCGGATCATCACCGAATCAACATCAGCAAGTCCGACATTATGAATCGAAAATTCAACATTTATCTCCTCACCTTCGAGGATGGAATCAGGATGAACGCTTATCAAAGTTGGATGTGTTGCCAGGTCGGCAACGTGAGAAAAATCAACCTGCCATCCCCGAAAAGCCGGCGTAAAAATTCCGTCTTGACTATTTAACGTCAAATGCAACTGAATTTGTGAGTAACGGTTAGAATCCAAATCTTCCAATGATATTGTCAGTTCATTTACAATTTCCTTTTGAAATTTCCATTCACGGCTAAATCTATCATAAGCCGAGATCGACAGCGAATGACTTGTGGTAGCATTTGGGTGCTCGATATCCAATAACACTTGTTGCCATTGTGTACCGGGTCCTATAGTGCCGGACGAAAGCATTCCGAATAATGAAAACAATGAATCTCTTGCCAATTGTACAACACCTTCATGAATACGCAATTGATTTTCCGGCGTGAGGATAAAACCTGTTTTCACATTCTGAGACCATTTGGATGAATTGGTTTCGCTTGTAAGTGTAAATTCGCCTGTCAGCCATTGGCTTAATTGCATATTCTCTTCAATCCGACTGCGCCAGAAATACACACCCTCCGCTAATACAATTCCAGGCTGCCAGGTTGTAACGATTGGACTCTCGGTTATTGGACCCGATTGAATCTTAAACTGTGAGTTAAATTCTCGCATTGTATCCAGTTCGAAATAGGTTTTACGGGGCACTTCGGAAATCGCTTCCGGAGAATAAACTTGAAACGTAGGTTGTTGATCTGAAATCACTCCATAGGGCAAGGGTTTAGCGATGGAAATTCTTGTCGAAAAGATATAGAAATTGATTTCCGCACGATTGTTGTTCTCGTCGATTTCATCGATCAAGCCATCCGGATCCAGTTGAATCTCCAAAACAGCTTCACCAACAATTCCATGAATATTCACAAAAGTATTTATTTCGGATTGGTACCCCATTGGCGGGATAAGTATTTTAGATTCACTTTTATTAGCAGGATTATCCTGAGCTTTAACTATCAATAAAACATTAACACTGTCCTGCGGAAAAAGTCCCTGGTTTGAAACCAAAAAATTTACCTTTAGCACAGAATCAGACTGGCTTGGCTCCTGCGGAAATATTGATATATTATTATTTTGAATCAATAGATCGGGTTTCACCGGAATTGATAAACGTAAAGCAGGATCACCCAGGAGAGTATATTGGTCAATTGTGCTAACATTGATTTGAGATAATCCCAGGAAGTTCCATAAATGAAGTTTGGCTAAAGTGGTTGCTTCACCCAGCGTTTCAACATGATCTTGTAATAGGCTGCCGAACAAACCATTCAGGAGTATCCCATCTTGAAAGATATAGCCCCAGCCAGAGGTACCCCAAAAGCCGATTGCACCCACATCCTGCTTCCTCATAAAAAGTTCACCGAAACTATCGATAACCGGGTTTGCAAAACGGGCGGTATGGCAGGTCATGCTGGTGATGAAAGGAAGCTTATTGGTATTATTCAAGTTGTGAATATCCTGGTTGTCCAGCATCAGTTCCCATGATGAGCTGCCGGCATGTCCGGAGAAAGAGAACCAAAGAGCGCCATCATTCAATGCTGAAAATATTTCATCTTGTAATTCCCCGGGAATTCGGTCAGTTGTTTGTTTGTAAATTCTGATTGGATTTCCACCAAATGGTTGGGGCGTGACATATTTATTGATCAAGCCTTCCGATTGCGATCTAAATGCACTATGCTCGCCGGTTGTGATCCCGCCATTCAAAAAAACAATATTTTTTTTCCAAAGCGCCGGTTCGGAATTTTCATACAATTTGATTTTTGCAACAATATCTTCGGCTTCTTCAACTGAACTAACCGGCAAGCGGCCGGTAAACAGATCCGGTAAAAAATCCGATTCCCCGTCGATGCTTACCAATCGGTTATCCGAGACCGGGTTGCCAAATGTTGGCACATAGTTATTCTTGAAAGAACTGGCCGAATTGTTTTTGAAATCCCAAGATGCATCGCCGAAAAACAATACGAATCTGGGTTTGGGTGATTGCCAGAATTTGCTCGCATATTGAAGAAACCAGCGTGAGGCTAAAGGATCCATCAGCCCAAAATTGAATTCATCCAGAATATCCTCAATATCAATTACAATCGATGACAAACCCTGGTCTTGCTGTCGATATTCTGCCAGCTGCATGGCTTGTTGCCAAAATTTACGATGAGTAATGATTACATACTCCGCTTGTTGGTTCTCGTCATGAAGGTCCGAAGGATTGTCTAATAGGATTCGATGCGGCTTTTTAATCGCTTCTATTCCTGCGGCTAAGTAACGAGTCAACTTTTCAATCGAATCGGAAAAAGCGACAGTATATTTCCCATTCATTTCGGTCAGGATAAATCCATCCAACCTGGCCAAATTTGTGAGGTCATAAATAATAATTGAATCTTGCTCAAAATTGGATAATTCAAATGAAACCAGGCCTTGCTGAGTGGAGTTAAACTGCAATTGGTTGTTCACGGCGGTAAAATTTCGTGAATAAAACACCTCAAACCAGTCGAAATAAATTGCATCCAGTTGAGCGCCGGTATCGCCCATTGATTGGATCACCAATTCATTATCCCCGTTAAGTAGACTATTTTCAGGAATCGCTACTTTATGGATCACTTCTTCAACATCATCAAAAAAGAAATCGGAAAGAGCCATGCCATTTAGCCGGATAGCAATATGATGATCCGGGCTAACTGAATCTTTGGTAATCCCCCTGACTTTAATTACAAGGCTATCCGGTTTGGAAGAAGGAGCATAATTTTCTAACCGAAAAGAAAACGAAACCAATTCGCCGGCAAAGATTCGCTGCCAAATCCATCTTTCACCGGAAACCGTTTCTGAGTTAAAGATTGCAAAAGAGTTGTCGCCATTGTAATAAAATTTTTCCTCTTCAAAATGATCGTGAAAGTAAAATGTCTGCAAAGGATTTACCGGAACTGAAGCAACGTTTCGGATTGGCATCCTGACAGGCGTGGTCTGTTCCCAGGTTAACCAATACACGGATGTGTCGGAATATTCATTATAAAATTCGTCGGATCCCCTGTTCCTTTGGCCATAGAATTCGATAAAATCAGCAGGCTCAAAATTGGCGTGATTCCCGGCGCTCACAAATATAGGATAAGGCTCTCCTTTGTAATACAGTGTTAACATGTCGGGTTCAATTAAGCCGGGATCGACACCAACATTTGATAAATCACTATAATCAACCCTGTATATTCCGTCTTCGAAAATCAATAATTTGATATAGGATTGCTGGGGATTATACCAAAATTCACGCTTTTTTTTCTGAAGATTACTTTCTTTTGTATGTGGCACAAATTTTAATTGTTGACTGTTCAATACAACATTTTGCAACAAATTTTCTATCGATCCGGAAATACCAGATTCAAACACCGTTGGTAAATCCTGTTCAAATTTGAATTCCAAAACGATTCGTTTAAATATACGCAATCTTTTTTCTTCATATGAGAAAGGCAAAATCTGGAAGGAGTGCAGGGGCAGTCCGGCAAATCGCTGAACTCCGCCATAAATCACTTTAAAAGGTTCCCGGATTGTTCCTGGTGCGGAAGCCGGAAGGATTGTATCCGGCACAACAGCCAGGTTCAAACCTGGAATTTCATCAAACTCATATTCGACGATCCTTATTTTTGGAACAGCCTTTTCCGGCAAAACCAGCGAAAACCCGGTTTGTGACAACAAGAATGAATTTTCGGAAGATATGACAACACTCCTGTCGAATATAGGAATGATGTATTCTTGCGATACTCCCAAACGGTCATCATAAAATTCCTCCAACCGGAAATTCTGCATTTGGAATTCAATGATGTAGGTCTTTTGATCGGTTGCGGAAAGTTTGAAGTTTTGTGCAATTATTGAGTTTGGAATTAAGATTAATCCCAAAATGAATATTTTGAGAGAAAAATCAAACTTCTGCTTTGTTATTTTTTCTACAGCCAACATTGCTCTGCAAATACCGACTTTTTCACTAGTTTGATGTTTCTATTTTTTACTATTCTATTCAACTCATTAATAATAATTTTTATTCAATGAATTTCATAGAAAGTCTTTTTTTAAAATTGAACTTCCAACATGTAAGTTATTTAGCCTGGATTATTTATAAATTCTTACCGCAAAGGCGCCAAGATCGCAAAGAAACAAAAACATATATGAATTTTGTATATTAAGATATTTGTTTCAATTCGTTGAATGATAGATTATCATGAGGCAAGGTTTTTTATACTTAGCGTCCTTCGCGTCTTGGCGGTTTATGAATTATCCAGATTAATTGTTGAAATCAAAATAAATTTTTGGATATTTTTAAGCTAAGTCTCTATTTTTATTTTAGTTTTTTGATTATTTGATCGATGTAATTTCCATAGCTTGTTTTCGAATTCGAATTAAGGTTCATAAATGAAGAAAAATGGAATACTAATTCTTTCAACAACTTTGCTGATCTTTCAGTTCACCCAAATTAGATCTTCATACGCAATCTCGAATGAATACTCTTCAATCAAAAATTACAAATCGAATGAGTCTTTAGATCAAAGCAAAACCGGAAATTTAATTTTCGATCTGGATCCAACCATCCTACTTTCAAAAGATACATTAAATTTCGAAAGTTTAACCGGCAGCAATCCTTCTCCAAATACAAACAATTTTACGATTACAAACAGTGGCGGTGGAACACTAAATTGGAAAGGCTCACACAACGGTAATTCGTGGCTGACTATATCACCCTTATCCGGTACTTTAACTGCAGGCCAATCAGAAAACCTAACAGTAACAATTACTGCAACAGGAACTGCACAGTTATACCAGGCGGATATATCCATTGCAGATACCAATGCCACTAACTCACCCCAATTGGTTCATATAAATTATAATGAAATTGCCAGACCCTCAATCGCGGTGAATCCGGATACTTTGAACTTCGAAAGCTTCGTCGGTGAAAATCCTTCTCCGAATGTACAGAACTTCACCATCACCAACAACGGTGACAACGATTTGAATTGGAACGGCACTCACGATGGCGGAAATTGGCTTAGTCTCTCCCCCACTGCCGGGACCTTGCAGCCGGGACAATCTGAGACAGTGACGGTAACCATCACGGCAACCGGTTCGCCAAACGCGTACCAAGCAGACATCTCCATCTCCGACGCCAATGCCGATAATTCACCCCAGTTGGTCCATATCAATTTTACCGAAAAAGCAAGACCGTCCATTGCGGTCAATCCGGATACTCTAAACTTCGAAAGTTTCATTGGCGAAAATCCGGCGTCGAATCCAAAAACCGTTATTTTGGCCAGGGATGGGAATACCTTCACTG
>JADFJB010000168.1 GCA_022566355.1 candidate division KSB1 bacterium | reverse complement strand
TACACATTCGATAATATGGCTGCAATTATAGAAGGCTTCCTGGAAAAACTTGATGTGAAGAAATACAGCATTTACTTAATGGATTATGGTGCACCGATAGGATTCAGGATTGCGGCAAAATACCCCGAGCGTGTAGAAGCATTAATTATTCAAAACGGTAATGCCTATGATGAGGGATTACTTGAATTCTGGGATCCAATTAAAAAATATTGGAACGACAAAACAGAAGAAAATGGCAAAGCCCTGGAAGGATTTCATTCTCTCGATGGTTTGAAATGGCAATATACGCATGGGGTAAGGGATCCCGAAAAAATCAGTCCCGACAATTGGAACATAGATCTAAGACATTTAACAAGAGACGAAAATGATAAAATTCAGTTAGCCATGTTTTACGACTACCGTACAAACGTACCTCTTTATCCAGGCTGGCAGGAATACTTCCGTACTTATCAGCCTCCAACAATAATTGTTTGGGGGAAAAATGATTACATCTTCCCTTCCGAAGGAGCATTTCCTTACAAAAGGGATTTGAAAAACATAGAATTTCATTTGCTTGACACAGGACACTTTGCCCTGGAAGAAGACGGGGATGTAATAGCTAAGCTAATCAGAGAGTTTCTGAGCAAACAAATCAACTATTCAATTAATTAAAATCTTATAGAAACATTTCTAAACAGGAAAAAAATCATGAACACTTTAGCAAATCTTTCACCGTACACACATTGGTTCTTATGTTTATCAGTTGCAAGTGTTTTTATTTACTGTTATAAGAACAGCTGTTAAGAGATTAACAAAAAATTAACTCAGAAAGGAGGCTATTAGACAGAACTATTAACAAATTAATTAAACGTATTTAACTCGTTTCAAAAAAGGAGAATCACAAATGAATTCATCATAGCCGAAAGGTTCAAGCAACCGACCCGGGCTTTGATCCGAAGGATACCGAAAAAGACGAGGGGCCAGGACATCTGTTAAAGAAGAATATGGCGCCACCAATTCCGGTAGAGGAGATCGGGAAGATCGACGCTGTGTTTCTGAGTCACCAGCAGCACTACGATAATCTTGACATAAAAGGACGCCTGGGAATCCTGATATCTATGCTGCGGGTGATGTTACGGGCGAGCCGATGTTCGTCTACGTCGGGGCCTATGGCGGGACGACGGCTGCGGAGAACGCCCTGACTGGCAATACCCTGCCGTTCGATCTCACGGCAGTGCCCAAGGTCACTTTTACGGATCCGCAAGTGGCGTCGGTCGGACTCACCGAGGAGGAAATCCGATTCCAGGGGATGGAACCGATTAGCTCAGAGTTGCCTCTTGAACATATACCCCGTGCGCTTGCCGCGCGCGACACGCGTGGTTTCGTCAAGCTTGTAGCAGACAAGAATACACGGAAGATCCTTGGGGCCCATATTCTGGCCTCAGAAGCTGGCGAGATGATTGCGGAGTTAGCACTCGCCGTTCAGTTCGGACTCACGATCGAGAACCTGACATCGGTGTTCCACCCCTACCTGACCCTGTCCGAAGGGATCAAGCTTGCCGCGCAGACATTCGACAAAGATGTGACGAAGTTGTCGTGCTGTGCGGGATAGGGCCCGGTTTCCAGAAGTAAATAAAAAAAGGAGCCAAAAATGGGTGAAAAAAACAATATTAAAGGTTCGGCTGCGAAGGCTTCCGAATATCGCTTTAAACGCCTTAGGACTCAGCTCTTGATTCAAGATTTTCAATTCAAGAAGACGGCGCCTGGCCCTGGCGACCCCTTACCTGAGTTCGATTTGGTAACGACAACTGGCGATCGAATCAAGACGAAGGATTACATTGACAAGCAGCCACTTCTGCTGATATTCGGGTCGGTGACTTGTCCGATGACTGTAAGTTCTTTCACACCGTTGAAGCGACTTTACTCTAAATTCGGCGACAAGATAACTTTCGTCATGCTGAATGTTCGTGAGGCGCATCCAGGGGAGAACTATCAGCAGCCGGAAACTCTTGACGAAAAGCTCGAACATGCAAAGGCTATGAAGGGCCATTATGATATACCTTGGACAGTAGCTGTTGACGACATCGATGGGAGTCTACATCGAGCCTTAGACACGAAGCCAAATGCTGCCTATCTCATGAATACAGATGGCAAGATTGCATTCCGTTCTCTTTGGGCTGGCGATGAACAGGGATTGGAGCAAACATTGGAGCGTGTTTCGGCTGGCAAAAACCCAGTAAAACCACAGAGTGTAGCGATGTTTGGTCCACTGGCTCGAGGCATCGGATATTTTCACGAAGTGTTGAAGCACGCGGGACCACAGGCGCAGCGTGACCTGCTGAAGGCTGCACCTCCAATGTTTTTGGTTGGTCGCATTGCGTTGCTCTTTCGACCGCTCTCTCGCAACTCACGTGGCATTGCTGCCTTGGCGACGCTAGGCAGCTTAATAGTTATGACTATTGGTGTGGTGATATGGTTTAGCTGAACCGATTTCAAAAATGTGGGAAACAACAAATAAATCATAACCTTAAACTTTAAATCAAACAAAAAAGTAGGTAAATAAAATGAAAATTCACTCAACTCAATGACTCGGATTTGTTTTCCCATGAGATGCCTACCATTGTCCGCCTGTGGGCTGAAAAATTATCTATCCATTCAAACATTCCAATAAAGTCAAGAAAACCATTGATTTTGGACTTCTCAATGTGTACTATCCAATATCGTTGCACTGGAAATTTCTCCTGGCTATAATCAAAACTCTTGAGATAACTATATTCTGATTGGCAAAAGGTGTAAAAACAATGATATATACAACCGTTAGCAAATATTAAACAGAAATTATGATTACAAAAAAAAGAAACTTTGAATTACTACATGATGGCACATTAAATAAGTCCGTTGCTTTTACAAAAGAAGAAAGAGAACAATTAGGATTGAGAGGTTTATTACCCTATTCAATAGTAAGTCAAGATATTCAGGTAAAACGTGTTATGAATGGTATAAAACGTAAGGCTTATGATATAGAACGATATATACTTTTATCATCTCTGCAAGATCGTAATGAAAAGCTTTTTTATAGGGTTGTTACCAGTCACATTGAAGAAATCATGCCCTTAATTTATACACCAACTGTGGGTCAGGCTTGTAAAGAATTTTCTCATATTTTCAGAAGATCAAAAGGCTTTTACATCACTCCGGATGATAAGGGAGAAATTAGTAAAATCCTTGATAACTGGCCTGAAAAGGATATCCGAGTAATTGTTTGTTACAGATGGGCAACGCATACTTGGTCTTGGAGATTTGGGAGCAAATGGTATGGGAATTCCAATTGGCAAACTAGCATTATACACAGCTTGTGCTGGGATACTTCCACACCAATGCCTACCAGTGATGTTGGATGTTGGTACCAATAATCAGGAAATACTAGAAGATATACTTTATTTAGGTTATCCCAAAAAACGACTTGAAGGGGAAGCATATTTTGAATTGGTCGAAGAATTCGTAATGGCCGTGCAGGAAAAATATCCTAACGTGTTAATCCAGTTTGAAGATTTTTTAACTCCAAATGCTTACGCTTTATTGAAAAAATACAGGGATCGTGTACTCTGTTTTAATGATGATATTCAAGGTACTGCTGCTGTTTCATTAGCGGGTGTGTATGCCTCTACGAGAATTACAAGAATAAATTTTTCAGATTTAAGAATTATGTTTTTAGGTGCTGGTTCAGCAGCTACTGGTATTGCCGACCTTATGGTCTTTGCCTTTGTAGATGAAGGCTTGAGCAAAGAAGAAGCTTATAAGTGTTTATGGTTTGTAGATATAAACGGACTGGTAGTGTCTAGTCGAGATGATTTGATGGAACACAATCTCCCTTATGCTCATGATTATAACCAGTTAAATTTTATTGATGCAATTGATTCGATAAAACCTCATGTCCTAATTGGAGCCACAGGAGCTCCCGGCACATTCACTAAGAAAGTCATTGAACATATGGCAACCATTAATGAACGACCTGTAATTTTTGCCTTATCCAATCCTACGTCTAGAGCAGAATGTACGGCTGAGCAAGCATATAATTGGAGCAATGGAAGAGCTATCTTTGCTAGTGGAAGTCCATTTGATAAGGTTCATTTTAATGGAAAAGAATACCGCCCCGGACAAGGGAATAATGCTTATGTCTTCCCAGGATTAGGCTTAGGTGCTATAATATCTATTGCTCGGACTATTCCAGACGATTTGTTTTTAGTTGTTGCTCGAACACTTGCCGAATTGGTGAATGAAAAAAATATTCAAGATGGTGCACTTTATCCACGATTAACAGAAATCAGGAAATTATCATTGGCTATTGCCACAGCTGTAGCAGAAAAAGCTTATGAATTAGGTATAGCTCAAAACGATAAGCCTCAAGATTTAAAACAATTTATTTCGGACTATATGTATGATCCACGTTATTAGAAAGAAAGTACACTCGTTCAAATAAATGAACATTTGCTAACAAAAAATAAAAGGCATTAAAACGCCTTTTATTCATTCCCATTTTGGGTGGTTTATGTAACCCTTATATAAGGGCTGCAGCGTGATGGATAGAATTTATCCCCCCATGATGTCCATAATCTGAAAAATTATCTATCTAATCAAATCCTAATAAAGTCAAGAAAACCATTGATTTTGGACTTCTCAACTAGTATTATGCAATTATGATGGATTGTTTATGACAATGAAGACTACCGTAACAAAGAGGGATATTGCTAATCGAGTTGCCCGTGAAGTGGATGAAAGATTTCCATTAACAGAAAAAATTGTGTCTGCATTGTTTACGATTTTGCGAGAAGTTATGGCAGAAGCTGACCCTGAAGTAAGGATTGAGATTCGTGATTTCGGTGTTTTCGAAGTAAAGACGACAAAAGCAAAGCCCAAAGCTCGTAACCCCAAAACCGGTGAGACTGTTTATGTTTCCCCAAGAAGGAAAACACATTTCAAACCAGGGAAATTACTTAAAAAGGAGTTAAAAAGACCTCTCTAAACAATAATATGATTTTACCTTGACAAACAATCGAAAGCCATCATGATCGGCCAAACCATCCCGCCCAGGCGGGACAAAATCCTTTCCAAGCTCGGCGAAGGCGGGATGGGTTTGGTCTATAAAGCCCAGGACCTTAAGCTCGACCGGTTTGAAGCGCTCAAGTTTCTGCAACCACATATCGCAAAGCATGGTGAGGAACGAAAACGCTTCAGAGTTGAAGCGCAAGCGGCTGCTGGTCTGAACCATTCTAACATCGCTATCATTTACAGCATCGAAGAATTCAAGCTTGCCTCCGCGGAAGAGGGGGATGAGATGTTCATTGACATGGAATATATCAAGGGTAAAACACTAAAGGACAAAATCGAAACCGGTCCCCTGTCTATTGATGAAACTCTAAATCTTGCCATTCCTATGGCACGAGGCTTACAAACTGCCCATGAGGAATGAGGCGGACCAAAAGAAAGAATTGGATATGGAGCGATTGGATTTAATATTCAACTTGTAAAGTAAGAAAATTACTATGGCACATAAAAAAGTAGAAGAGACCCACACGAAGCATCAACCCTTAACTAAGACAACACAATATAGGAATGCAATAAATGAATTAGAGCAATTGCAAAGGCATGAAGAACTCATTTTAAAATCAGTGGGGGAAGGAGTATATGGCTTGGATACAAAAGGGCACACAACGTTTGTAAACGATACTGCAGCTAATATGCTTGGTTGGCAGCTGGAAGATCTAATCGGAAAAAGACAGCACGATATTATTCATCATACTAAACCGGATGGCTCTCACTATGAAGCAAAGGATTGTCCTATATATGCTGCATTTAAAGATGGCAAAGTTCACCGTGTTGATACTGAAGTCTTTTGGAGAAAGGACGGGACATGCTTTCCGGTTGAATATATCAGTACGCCTATGAGGGATGATAAAGGAAAGTTGATGGGTGCAGTAGTCGCCTTTAGTGATATCACCAGAAGAAAAGAAGCAGACCGGGCTATTCAGAAAAGCAATGCAGACCTGCAAAAAGCATTAACAGAAGTTGAACAATTAAAAACCCGGTTAGAGCAAGAGAATATATATCTGCAGCAGGAAATTAAATTGACTCATAACTTCGAGGAAATAATAAGCCAAAGTAAAAAATTTAGAAAAGTCTTAACACAGGTAGAGCAAGTAGCAGCCACCGATTCAACTGTTCTGATTTTGGGAGAATCAGGAACCGGTAAAGAACTGATAGCGCGTGCAGTTCATAACATCAGCAAACGCAAAGAAAGAGCACTTGTAATAGTCAATTGTGCTGCATTGCCCTCCACTTTAATCGAGAGTGAATTATTCGGACACGAAAAAGGTGCTTTTACAGGAGCGTTTGCACGCAAAATCGGCAGATTTGAACTTGCTGATGGCGGCAGCATTTTTCTGGATGAGATTGGAGAAATCCCCCTGGAACTACAACCAAAATTACTCAGGGTTCTTCAGGAAGGTGAGTTCGAAAGATTAGGAAGTACAAAAACTACAAAGGTGAATGTTCGGGTAATTGTTGCCACCAACCGGGACCTCCGGATGGCAGTTGAAAAAGGAGAATTCAGAGAGGATCTTTATTACAGATTAAATGTGTTTCCTATCAATCTCTTGCCTCTAAGAGAGAGAAAAGAAGATATCCCATTATTAGCTCAGCATTTTTTGTTAAAACATGGAACAAGAATCGGAAAGCAGATTGGTGCAATTACACAAAAAGTAATGGATGCTTTAATTAATTACTCCTGGCCGGGTAACGTTCGGGAATTGGAAAATATTATTGAAAGAGCTGTGATCATCACACGTGGTAATAAATTGGATCTAGGTGATTCATTACCAAAAAACATTGGCGTACTTCAAAAAGAAGAAATAACAACCCTCGAAGAGAACGAAAGAAGTTACATATTAAAAGCTTTAGAATTTACAAATTGGAAGATCAGCGGTGAGAGGGGAGCTGCTAAATTATTGGGGATAAAACGAACAACTCTTGAATCGAGAATGAAAAAATTAAACATCCAACGCACATAATATTTGATGTCTATTCTAGATGCCCGTGCCCAATACTATCGACTATTTCACTACCCATTTAGATAAATGTTTCTATTCTTTAAAATAGTTCAGATAAATTATCTATTTGCAAATAATCAAATGGTTTATTATTATAAAAATAAAACACAACAATCAGGATGATATTATTAAGTAAT
>JADFJB010000167.1 GCA_022566355.1 candidate division KSB1 bacterium | reverse complement strand
GTAAATGATGGATTTCAAGCCTTGCGACAGAGGCAATCTTCAAAATCCGTTCGATTATTCAATGAAGCTATTCAAATAGATGAAGCATTCGAAAAAGCTTATTATGGTTTAGGGTTAGCCTATTCTAGAGATAGTAAACCACGGGAGGCTTTGGAAGCATATGAAAAAGCAATTAGTTTAAATCCTAACTATGTAACAGTGTATGTGGCCCAAGGAAATTTATTACAACGTCTGGGACGAAGACCGGAAGCAAAAGCAAGTTTTGAAAAAGCGATTGAATTAGAACCAACAAATGCCAAAGCGCTATATGGATCAGGTTCTATCTATGCGAAGCAAAATCGTCCAGATCATAAGAAAGCAGTGGAATTGTTTCAAAAAGCAGTAGCAGAAGATACAAAATATGCTTTGGCTTATAATGCTCTTGGAATTTCTCAAATGGAGCTCGGCAGAACTACAGAAGGGATTCAGGCATTTAAAGAAGCGACCTATGCGAATCCAAATATGGCGGATTGCTATTATAGGCTTTCAAAAGCTTTAAATGATATTGGCAAACCAAGAGAGGCTTTGGATGCAGCTATGAGTTGTATAAATATTAAAAAAGGCCAGAGGAGATTTTTTGCCGCCGCCCACATCGAAGCAGGAAGAGCCTATAGGGATTCAGGAAATAACTCTTTAGCGATTCAACAATTCGAGCTTGCCAAAAAAGATAACAATTGGCGTGACTTTGCTACCTACCAGATTGAAGAAATCAAGCGCAATCAAGGTGGGTCGCGGTAACTAATTTTAATTCCATATCAGAAATATTAAAGGCCTATTTTTTTAATAGGCCTTTTTTTATGAGTATATTAAGCACCCAAAGTTTATCCCATAATGATTTATACTCGCTCTTCATTAATTGTATTAAGAATGCCGTGAATCAGCCGATAAAATATTCAATAAATAGATTACGGATTATTGATATTATAAAAATATGAGCTTAATAAAATCTACAACAATTGGTAAAAAACTTTTCTTATTTGTTACTGCAATGGATCAAAATATGATCGCTAAACCAAATTTTGAATTAACAGAAGACTGTTGTGAATCGCTGCCGAAATTTGAGCTGGCATCTGGAAGCTGTTTGCAAAACATTTCCGAAACACCCATATATGATCATCTGAGTGAATTAATTTCCGATGGAAAATATTCCTTCCTGCGAAAAAACACAGATGATTTTTACCAGGTATTGAACCTACTTGGAAGCATACAATTACCCTTTGTCTTTTTGCAAGAACTCAATGTCTTAAAACGTTTTGGTTATTATTATCGTCATACTTTGGCTGTTACATCGCTTGTAGCAAAATACGGATTGGACATGGGATTGGCCAAAAAGGACTTGGAACTTTATTTACAATCAGCATTCATTCATGATATTGGTATAACTCGCCTCCCACATTCGATATTATTTTCCAGCCAGCAATTTAAAGACGATGAAGAAATATTGATGCAGCAGCATCCATTGATTTCTTATATTTTGTTTGGATATTACAACCAGGGCAAAAACCAAGAGATCGGTAATGGAATTTTATTTCATCATTGCCCCGGTGAACTGAGAAATTCATCCGATTGCAGGAATAAAGAAAAGGCTAATGAAATTGCCTGGATGTTGTTCAATATGGATATTTTTGATGCTATGATTAGCAGTCGGCCCTTTCGTCCTGCATTTAGTCTTGAAAATGCGTTAGATCATCTCACCAAGTTGAATCAAATATTTTCATTACCGCTTGATATTGTTTATTGGTTCGAAAAGAAACTCAAGTCATCGAGTTTAGAGAAATTGGAATCAAATCTAATTCCTATAAAACCAACTATAGACGCAAGCCAATTAAATTAATCTCCCGCGTAATTTGATTGAATTATTGGTTTTGCGTCAAATTACAAATCTTTGTTAAACCATATATTTTGAATTGCCTTCTCCAATAGGACATACCCTTTTAGGGCTAGCATTTTATGCACAATTTAGACCACACCCGTGGCGGTTTTCATTTATTACGATTCTTCTGATTGCATTCGCATCAAACTTACCTGACTTTGATTTTATATTTGGATTTTTAGAGGGAGATCCGAATCGGTATCACCGGGGAATAAGTCATAGTTTTGCGATTTCAGGGATACTTTTTCTCATTTTATTCGTGTTCGCAAGGTTCATAAAAAAAAAGGATAGTACATCCTATTCCTTATGGTTTTTGGGATTTTATTTGTTGCATATTGTTTCTGATTTTTTTGGCGCCGACACTCGACTACCTTATGGCCTACCCATTTTTTGGCCTTTATCGGAAAGTTATTATCTGTCTGATGTATCAATCTTTTTGGATATACGCAGGTCTTCGGATCTTAATGAATTTATCCCGAGTTTATTCCGGAAGCATAATTTTATTGCGATTTTTGTCGAGGTAGTAATTGCAGCTATTTTAGGCTTGTTCTTGTTTCTTGTTAAGAAATTGATCTCAAAGTTTCGTAGTGTATCAAATTAAAATCATCAATTTAAAATATTTTCTTAATTCGATTTTCATTGCCATTGATCAATCGTTGGATATTAGACCGATGCGTGTAAATGATCAATATCGACACGCAAACGGCTAAAATTAAAAGGGGTGGGGATAGGGTAGAATCATACGTTACGTTTAGAAATATTAAAGCCAATGGTAAAGTCACTGCGGCGCTTAGTGAGGAAAGCGATACATATCTGGTTGTTATTAGTACGATTAAGAAAACTACCAGACAAATTAAAACCGCAGAAGGATAAAGTACGATTAGCATACCAGTTGCTGCTCCCACACCTTTTCCACCACGAAAACCAGCGAAAACAGTCCAGATATGACCGACGATTGCAAAAGTACCCGCAAGCATTTGGATATATATCTGGTCCCATGGTAAATCATCTATTCGTAATTGTGAAATAGTATAGGTGGCTAAAATTCCCTTAGCAATGTCAACTAGCATAACAATTATACCGACTTTCCAACCTAGAACACGAAATGCGTTGGTGCCTCCTGCGTTTCCACTGCCTTTAGTCCGAATATCAAAACCAAAGAAAATCTTACTTATGATGATACTCGTTGGAATTGAGCCAGCCGAATAGCTTAAGAAAATGATTAGAATTAAAGAGTACATTTTATTAATCACCTAAATCCATAACAGCGACTGCGGCTGCGCCAGGTCCGGCATGGGCGCCAAGTGCAGGCGATACAGGCATAATTATGATTTCTTGATCTGGGTATCTGGCAAGAATTTTTTGGTGATACCACTCGGCTGTGGAAAGGGTTTCTACATGTGCAATTGCAAATTTTGGAGCTATCATTTTTTTAGATTCTGAAAAAAGCAAGTCCAGAGCTTTTTCCTGCGAGGGAATTCCTGGTTTTGCTGACGCAACTTTCTTTACGTTTCCATTCGTGCCAATCGAAAGAATTGGGCGTAAATTTAAGACATTTGCAACCATCGCTTTGCCTTTGCTTAACCTTCCGCCTCGAATTAAATATTCAACAGTCGCAAGACTTATGAAAATTTTGCAATTCTTAACCCATCTCTCGATCAGGGGCACTAAATCATCGATCTTAATCCCTTCTTCAATCTTCTCGGCAGCAGCTTGCACAATCAGGGCAAGACCAACCGTTACTGATTTCGAATCGATGATTTTAAAATCAGTGCCGGGAATTTGTTTTGAAGCAGTTAAAGCCGATTGATACGTCCCACTTAGGGCTTTTGAAACTTGAATAGCAATGATTGCATCATACGTTCTGGCTAGTTGTTGGAATATCCTTAGAAAATCTTTAGGAGCCGGCTGTGAAGTCTTGGGAAACTCTTCAGCTTCCATGAGTCGGGAGTAAAATTCATCTGCCTGGATAGTTACTTTATCCACGTACTCTGTTTTATTTATGGTTATTCTGAGAGGAACGGTATGAATATTATATTTTTTCAGAATTTCTTTGGGCAGATCACACGAACTGTCGGTTGCAAGTGCCAAAGAATGGGTATGTTTCTTATCATGGATATCGTAATGCTGTTGCATCATATCATCCATTTTTTGATCTTTAATTTCTCCATACTCTTTGACAAAATCGAAAACCTGGCGAGGTTGGTCCGTATGAATATGGATGCGGGTTCGTTTTTCAGAGCCGGCCACAATTAAGGAATCGCCAAATTCCTGCAAGTTTTTTCGCAGAAGTTTTGTTGGAATGTTTTCTCCTATCAAGAAGAATTCAGTGCAATAGCGAAAAGTGATTTCTTCCGCTGAATAAGTGAACTTTGCAACATTGGAGCCAAAATCCGAACCGGAGAATTGGGTCTGGTTTAGTTTCACCAAGCTGCCATCTTTGATAAAATTGAAAACTCCTTCAAGGATATACACAAATCCTTGTGCACCGGCATCAACCACACAAGCCTTTGCCAGCACCTTCAACTTTTTTGGTGTTTCTTCCAACGAATGTTTAGCAACCGCTAAAGACGAATGCATCAATTCAGAAAAATCATGTGTCTTATGTGCAATCTGTTTTATATGATTTCCCCAGTCTTTAATAACTGTAAGAATAGTGCCTTCTTTGGGATGGGAAAGCGCTTCATAAGAGCTTTCGACAGCGCGGTGAACAGCGTCAGCAAAATGCTTGGTGGAAACTTTAATTTGCCCTTTAAACCCTTCTGATAATCCATAAAAAAATTGAGCTAAAATAGCCCCGGAATTACCCCGGGCGCCATTCAAAGCAGATTCTGCAACCTGGTCTCCTGCGATTTCAATCGTATCACTGAAATTATTAGCTCGAATGGATTCGGCTATGGAAACCATCGTAGAGGCCATATTCGTTCCCGTATCCCCATCCGGAACGGGATATACATTTATGTCATTGAGCCTCTGCTGTTTTTCATTGATCCATAGTGAAGCAGCCAAAACTGCACGGCTATATCGTTTTCCGTCTAAATAGGTAATTCTCATAACATTCTTATCTTTTATTTCATAAAGGTTATATGCAAAATAAAACTTACATTACGGATTATTCTAGGGAAAATCAAGAGATTTCGTTCTAAAATGAAATGAATTAGCAGAATTCAAAATTACGAAGTGTTGAACTTGATTTTAATTGAATCTCATTTAACTTATAATCCGGTGATAATTATGACAACATAACTGACTTTACTGGCAGAGTAAATGGAATTTGAAAATCTCCTCATTGAAGGAACATTCATTCAAAGATATAAGCGGTTTTTAGCAGATGTAAAGTTTGCCAATGGCCGGGAGACCACTGTCCATTGCCCAAACCCGGGTAGCATGTTGGGATTGATTGAATCAGGAAGTAAGGTTTATGTTTCAGATTCTCAAAATCCGAAAAGGAAATTGAGATATACATGGGAGCTTGTTGAGGCAAATCAAACCTTAGTTGGAATTAATACCAACAGGACCAATCGACTCCTTGAAGAAGCTATCAATAAGGGCATCATTGCAGAGCTATCAGATTATGATGATATCAAACGAGAAGTGAATGTTGGTCAGAAAAGCCGTTTTGATCTCCTGCTGCGGGGGAATGGTCAGCCATGTATTGTGGAAATTAAAAGTGTTACCTTGAAGAAAGATGGAAAAGCATTATTCCCTGATTCCGTTACAAAAAGAGGTGCAAGACATGTGCGGGAGTTAATTGAAAGCACACGAAATGGATACCGAGCAGTCGTATGTTTTGTGATTCAGAGAAATGATACAGCAGTATTTTCTCCAGCCTGGGATATTGATCCGGATTTTTCGAAGATACTAAAAACTGCACAAAAAAAAGGAGTTGAAATTTACGCTTATCAGGCAGAAGTTACGCATCAAAGTATTGAAATTACAACCAGCATACCTGTGGAAATTTAATGATGAAAACGAAAATTCAAAAAAAGTCAAAAAACAACAACAAAGAATTCGTTAAAGAATTGCTCTTTCGACTTAAACAGAACTATCCTGACGCTGATTGTGCATTACACCACAATAATCCATTTCAATTGTTGGTCGCGACCATATTATCCGCTCAATGCACAGATAAACGTGTGAACATGGTGACCCCGATATTATTTGATCGATTTCCGGATGCAAAAAGTATGGCGGAAGCACCGATTGCAGAAGTCGAAGATATTATTAAATCCACAGGATTCTTTCGCAGTAAATCCAAAAATATTAAGCTTGCCTCTACAAGTATAGTTGATGAGTTCAATGGAAGAGTTCCTGATATGATGGAAAAATTGACAATATTACCCGGGGTGGGTCGAAAAACAGCAAACGTGGTACTTGGCAATGCTTTTGGCAAAAACATAGGCGTTGTAGTAGACACCCATGTAAAAAGAATATCGAATCTATTGGGACTTACTAAACATTCAGATCCGGTTAAAATCGAACAAGATCTTATCAAACAAATACCGCAAGAGCAATGGACCCTGTTTTCACATTATTTAATCCACCATGGGCGGGGCATTTGTGTTGCGAGAAGGCCGGATTGTGCTCATTGTTTTCTGCAGGATATTTGTCCATCGTCAACGGGTGTGTAATTCGTGCAAGGGGTAAAAATCATAGGGACAGAAAAATGGCATAGGAAAAAACAGCCCGGATCCTTAATAAAGAACCCGGGCTGTTCTTATTTCTCAATTATGTAATAATCGCGACAATAACAGTTTACTTAACCAACATCAACTTTCGGGTAAATTTTTGTCGGCCAAGTTCCAGAGTTAGAATATAAACGCCGCTCGCAACAAATCTGTCGGATTGATCTTCTGCATTCCATATAACAGAATGCCGCCCCGCTTGTTTCAATTCATTGACAAGCTCTGTTACAAGCTGGCCTTTTAAATTATAAATTCGCAGGACAACCAACTCTTCTTGTGGCAATTCGAATAGAATGGTTGTGGATGGGTTAAATGGATTGGGGTAGTTTGGCAGCAGCTCAAATTTCGCCACAGATTCAAAATTCGCCGCTACTTCAGGACTGTTCAATAATTTCCCACTGGCTTCATCTGTTGCTTTATCCAGTTCGATTTGAAGTCGCTTTGTAATTATGTCATTCGGATACTTACTTACATATTGCGCCAGAATGGCTGCAGCTTCGGTTTTATTCCTTAAACCATATAGACTGATATCAAATAAGGTTAATAGATTCATGGGTTCTTTATCAGTATCAGCAAAGGCTGCAAGGTTAGCCTCCGCCAACACCAACGCTTTTTGTCTTATGATACCGACCCAGAAACGACCACTGAAAGATCATTCTACAGTTCCTTATCCCAACTCCCGGCATCATCATCACCATCTTCCTCTTCATCAGGGATGTTGGCATCCG
>JADFJB010000166.1 GCA_022566355.1 candidate division KSB1 bacterium | reverse complement strand
TTTTAGCAAACTTTTTATTGATGGTCGTAACTATTCAGCCATTGGCTTTTAGCTGTTGGCCTTTAGCTTACTGTGTCTTGTCCTGAAATAGGTTGTCATGTTTGAAGTTATCCACATATATACAAAAAAAAAGAAAAAAAGAAAAACTACGACTACTAACTGTTAACTTTTTTCAGGACGGGACTCTAAAAAGCCAACAGCTAAAAGCTAATGGCTGAATAGAATTGTTACCAATAATAAACCTTTATTTGGGCAAAATGTCTAATCGGCGTCGCATGATAATATTTTTACCCATCATTCTAATTTTTTGGTAACCCAGAAGATGAAATATTTCGATTGCAAAAAATCGAATAATCATTTTACTGATTATGAGGGTATCTTTTTGCCCACGAAATTCTTTCACTCCAGGTAACAAGTGCAAAACCGAATCCAATTGCAAGCGACGAAGATATTCTGACACAGTAAGCCAAATTGAATTGAACTCATGAATGATAAAATAGCCATCTTCACCTTGTGCTTGATATAGCGGCATCAGTATTCTACCCTTTTCTTCAGCTTTAACTTCGCCAGTTGCGTCCCTGCCCAGGATTTCATCCTGTTTTATTGTTTGAAAACTCTCATATCCAGGCTTCATCCGGAACCGATCCTGTGGTTTCATTGAATGGCGGAAACGAACCTCAAACACACGTGGTAAATCCTCAGTAACTGCAGTCAAGGCATCCCTGGAGTATTTGACATATCCATTTTTACCCTGGTTTTCAATGATCCCACAATTGGCTAAAGTTAGCCAAATCCCAGCTTCTAATTGATCGATCGATTTTGGATCATCATGTTGTCCGCCCTCGATCGTAAAACCAATGGGAACTAAATTTCCCATGTACTCCTGGAGCGTACCTTTAAGCTGCTCTTCTAAGCCAAGAATGATTGGCATTGGAAAATCTAATACGAATTTACGAATTTGTAGAATATCTCTAATTACTAAAAAAGGAACGCTCTTGCCGGATGTCGTATGAAGGTCAAGAAAAATGATATCGCTTGTTGCAGACTGTACCACTTTCTCAATATTTTCAAGTAATTCCAGACGCTCATGATCTTCAGTTTTATCCAACAACTGACTTCCTGCTTTGAGAGCGGCGATATGTTCTTTAAACCATCCGCGATTGAGATCACGATCGATGAAACGTCGTTGCTCTTTTAGAGCTGAAAGATTGCCTACCAGGCCGAGGAACTCGCCTCTTATTGTAATTTTGTTTTTGCGAATGGTATTAAATATCCTGTCGAGGGCTTTGAATCCGGCAGGTTCATTTCCATGTAAAGCGGAAGTGCAAATCAAAGTAGGGCCAGGTAAGGTTCCTTTGACATGACCAATAATTCGCTTTGGCGCTGGTTTTTCTTCAAAATTTAGAGATCTGAGTGTTTGTCCGTTCATTGTATATGTTTTAAATTCGATTGATTTATGGTATATAACCTAAGTTCGACATAACTATGTCATAAGCAAAATATGTATATATTATTAGCCTTCGACACCGCTCAGGCAACTAATTTAAGCCATGGTGAGCGGAGTCGAACCATGAATGTCATTATGTCGAACTCACGATATATAATTTTATCGACGATATTATGACAAAATAAATGTCTTTTCCCTTTGCTATTTGCACGGATCATTTTTTTTGATAAGGTTATACAAATCGTTTCAAGTAAACCTTATATGTAAGTTTAAGAATTCCAGGAAATAAAAGCTAAGTATGATTGATGGATTGGCGGGAGAGAAAAAATAATTTCAAAATGATCTTAAAAAAGGAATTATGAATCGATTCATTAACCCCGATTTTATGAAAATGTCTAAATGATATTAATTGAATGCCGGAGATCTGCTACTTACTTGATTGAGAACTATTCTTAATAAACCCGAGAATACTTTTCATACAATTTTTTAATAAATAGAAAACCATATTAAATAAATAGATAAATAGTATTAAGCAGGCGCTAAGCTGACTTGAACCGATTTAGAAGCAGGTGTATGACTCTTATCTGCGATACTGCCAATCGGAACCAGAACATTAGCTTCGGGAAAATATGTAGCAACACATTTTCTAGGGATGGCATATGGGACAACTACAAATTTTTTTGCTATTCTTTTTTGGCCTTGAAAATGGCTGGTAATGTCAACATACTGTCCTTTTTTAAAAGAAGCCTCACACATATCTTCTTTGTTCATTAGAATTACTCTTCGTCCATTTGCGATGCCGCGATAGCGATCTTCTAATCCATAAATTGTGGTGTTATATTGATCATGGCTTCGAATTGTCATCATGATGTAGTGACCTTGCGGCAGATTGGTTCTTTTTATGGTATGAATAGTAAATTGTGCTTTTTTGTTTGAAGTATTAAATACCTTCTCATCCCGGACTGGATTTGGCAGATAAAAACCACCTGGTCTTCGGACACGCTGATTATAATCCGTAAATCCGGGAATTACCCTTTCGATGAGATCACGGATACGACTATAGTCTGCACTTAAGTATTTCCATCTCACTTTATTTACTTTGTCCGGGTGATTTTTAAATGTTGCTTTTGCTAATTGAGCGACAATGCTTGGTTCACTCTTGAGATATTTAGATGTAGGCGCAAGATTACCCGAAGAACGATGAACAATTCCCATCGAATTTTCAACACTGACGAACTGGACTTTACCATCCACCACATCTTTTTCAGAACGCGCCAGGCATGGAAGTATCAAAGCCTGCTTTCCTGTAACCAGGTGGGCACGGTTGAGTTTGGTGGACACCTGGACTGTCAACTCACATTTGCGAATTGCATTAGCCGTGAATTCCGTATCCGGTGTTGCAGATACAAAATTCCCGCCGAGAGCAAAAAATACTTTGACTTTGTTTTCAGCCATGGCTTCAATTGCTTCCACCGTGTTAAAACCCGGTTCCCTGGGAGGCTCAAAATGAAATTCATTTTCCAGGTTATCTAAGAAATCCTTAGTTGGCCTTTCCCAGATGCCCATGGTACGATCTCCCTGAACATTGCTGTGTCCCCGTACAGGACAAACACCAGCTCCTTTACGACCGAAATGTCCGCCAAGTAAAAGTAAATTAATAATTTCTTGAATATTGGCAACTGCATTTTTATGCTGGGTAAGGCCCATTGCCCAGCACCAGATCATCCGCTTGGAGTTTATGGCAACCTGGGCTGCTTCATATATCTGATCCCGACTTACGCCACTTTCTTCTGTTATCGTCTCCCATGTCGTTTGTGTGATATCTTTATCAAACTCAAAAAAACCACTTGTAAAATTGTCAACAAAATTGCGATCGATAACGCTACCGGGGTTTTTCTCTTCAGCAATCAGCATTTCTTTTATGATGCCTTTTAAAAGGGCAACATCCCCATTAATTTTCACTTGCAGAAAAAGTGTTGCCAACTCAGTTCCGGCTCCAACCAGTCCTCTGATTTCCTGGGGATGCTTAAAGCGAATCATTCCGGCCTCCGGAAGAGGATTAATGCTAACAATTTTGCAGCCATTTCTTGCCGCTTGCTGGAGTGCGGTTAACATTCGCGGGTGGTTGGTTCCCGGGTTTTGTCCGATCACAAAAATTGTGTCGGCATAATTAAAATCTTCCAATTTAACCGTTCCTTTCCCGACGCCAATTACTTCTTTCAAAGCTACACTACTGGATTCATGACACATGTTTGAACAATCGGGTAAGTTGTTTGTACCAAACAACCGTACAAACAACTGGTACAAAAACGCGGCTTCATTGCTTGTACGTCCGGAGGTGTAGAAAGCTGCTTCATCCGGAGTCTTGAGGCTGTTTAATTTTTCTGCGATGAGATCAAACGCATCCTGCCATTCTATGGGTTGATAAAAAGTCTCGCCTGTTTTTAACCACATAGGGTGAGTGAGTCTTCCTTGTTTTCCAAGCCAATAATCACTCTGTTGAGATAATTTTGAAATGGACCATCGCTCAAAAAATTCCGGGATAACTTTTTTCTTTGTGGCTTCTTCAGCGACCGCCTTTACACCATTTTCACAAAATTCAACTTTAGCACGTTCTTCCGGATCCGGCCAGGCACAACTGGGACAATCATAGCCCTCGTGTTGGTTTAACCGGCTTAGTGTTTTGATACTGCGAACAATTCCCATCTCTCTGATTGAATGCTTGATAGCTGATAAAACAGCAGGAATTCCACCGGCAATTTTTGGAGGAATAACGGTAGAAATGGTTCGTTTTTCTTCAGGGGGTTGAGCTTTTATATCCGGTTGATTTTTCACGACTAATCAAATAAAGTTAATAGTTATTAGAATAAGAGATTTCAACTATCCAGTTAAGATTGTTTTGGATTGGGCAGCAGATCAGATTCATCTTCATCACCACGAGGGCTTAAGCAAGAAAAATCTTTTTCTACCAGAATCTTTAAAAAATTATTTTCACTGTTTTCTTGTATACCTTCAAGGCCAACCTGATCTGAATTTAGCCAATCTTTTGCCAATGTTTCAGGTAAACTTATTAGCAAACTATTTTCAGAATAATCAGCTTTTATGGTGTTAAGCCCAGGCTGATTTTGAAGAGTGTACCTTAAAGCGCTATCTTTGCTAAACTGTATTTCTTCAGTGATTTGCAAATTATCCTTTAATTGTTTTACTTCTGATTGTGATATCCGAAGTCTTAAAGAGTTCCCTTTGATTCTTAATTTCATTCTTAAGTCCTTATTTAATACGCCAAGCGCCATTGTAAATGTTGAAACGATTATTTCGGACAAACGCTATGAGGGTGAGATCAAACTCTTTGGCTAATTCCACAGCCAGGCTGGACGGCGCTCCGACAGCGGCTATTATGGGTATGCCGGCCATCAAAGCTTTCTGTATCAATTCAAAACTGGCTCGTCCGCTCAAAAATATCAAATGATTACTGAGGGGGATAAAATCCCTAAATAAAGCAGCACCGATAACCTTGTCCATGGCATTATGCCTGCCGACATCTTCTCGCAGAATTACAGCCTCCCCATTAACGTTTATCAAAGCAGTCGCATGCAGACCGCCTGTTTGATCAAAAACATCCTGAGATTGACTCATGATTCGCGGCAATTGATGGATCATTTCCCTGTCAAAATGGCCGCCTAACTTCGGTATCTTTTCAGTACAATATTTGTTTTGCGTTTTCAGTGCATCGATTGAGGTTTTCCCACATACCCCACAACTGGATGTGGTATAAAAATGACGATCTAATTTTTTAAGATCAAATTGAATAGTTGATTTTAATTCAACCCGAACAACATTTCGAGACTTGGCTCCGGATACAACAGGGCCGCAAAAAATGATTTGATCGACGTCGTTTGCATTTTCTATAATCCCCTCGGCAAACAAAAAACCCGCGGTTAGTTCAAAATCATCGCCGGGAGTTCTCATGGTTACGGATATATTTTTGTGAGTTCTTTGCCCGTTTTTTTCGAACCCCAAACGTATTTCTAATGGTTCTTCCACAGCGACAACATCTTGTTCCTGGGTAAGTTTTTTTCCATCCACCTTTTGGATGGATGTCTGATGGATCCCCAAATCGTTGGAATCAATAATTGGATTCGATCTATTCAAAATATAGTGTTGAGTTGTTGAGATAAGACTCAAAAGAATAATTCTTCTCCAACAAACCCAATCCTTAACTCTATTATAATTAATTGTTTACGTTGTGGAACCATTTAATAATAAAAATATAAATAAGTAAAATCAAAAAGGTTGGTTTACATAGTACAGAATTTCTATTCGTTTTACAAATATTTGTGAATTTAACTAGCATAAATTAGTCAAGTAAATCAACAAACCGAAATCGAAACTAGTGATGAAGTGATAGTGATGATGGGAAGGAGGTAACAAAATGAAGCAACTAGTTTAATAAGGGCTGTATTAATTAACGTCATTTTTTGCATCCAAATTACCGACTGAATCTGAAAAATAACTTTGGGCGAACATCTCAAATCTTGAAAAAGATCAGAAATTTCTGCGAGTAGAGCTGTGGGTCGGTAGAGTAAAATATGCTGCAAATTTGAGCGGTCATGAATGGAGAGCGACATTCGAAGTAAAAGTATTATTGCCATCCAGGGAAAATATTGCCAATAAGTGCAGAATAGAATTCTATTGGAAAAGGAATACTCCAGAAGAAAAATGGATTGATAGCACAGGTTTTTTCAAATACGCCTTAACTTCTATTGATGGACATTGGTTAGATCGTCAACCAATATCGATGCCTCTTTGGCAAATAAAAACAGTGGTGATTTTCTCCAAGATCAAATTGAAGACATCGATTGTGGGCATCTGTAATTTTCCGGAAGAAGTAGAGCAACCGGAAAGGGGTTGGATTTCTTCTTCATGGCGTTGGCGACAGGATTTCGGCATCTACCGAAACAGTGTATATCAACTTTAATTAAGCTGGATGCCCATAGTTTAATTTATCCTAGGCATCCAGATTCCCCTATCTTCCAACAAAATTATTGCGCTTGCATCAATCATCTTATATGGGATCTAAATCGTCCCCACATAAATTGAATGCCAAGTCCATACTCAAACCCGGTCTGTTCGTGGCTGACATCGAAATCGATAACATGATATTTCACATCGAAATTCAATCCGAACCAGCTGTTTAACATAAAGTCCAATCCGCCGCCGGCATAAACACCGGGTTTCAAAACTGTACTTATATTTACTTCTTCATCATAAAAAGTTTCTCTAACTCTTATATCGGTAAGAAAATAAGGGCCTCCGCCAAATTCAGAATTGACGCTTAGATAATCGTAACGATTAATGAGGATATTCGCTCTATGGTCTGCATTACCCCAATAAGTACCCCTTAAACCGATTCCCCCGGATCGAACTTTTCCATGTGCAATAACATCCGAACCAGTAGAAAAAAGTATTAGGGCCAAGAATAAACTTGTAAAAATAGTTCTACTTTTCATGGCTCTCGCTCCTCATCTTTAGGCATAGATTATTTATTTTACTCTGTTTTTGACTGTTCTTATTATTAATGGTGCCATAGATTTTGTTACGAAACCCATACTTTTATGTTTGGATTTAAGAAATGTATTGGACAATTGACGAAATTAAAAATGGATGCAAAAGTAAACTTAGTTTTAATTAAAGATCATGCAAATCTCATTTAAGGGTATTCAATCTATTCATCTTCTTTTGAATTTTTTGCTCTTTGGAATGAGAATAATCAAACTCATACAATGCCGCTTCCCAGGAGCCATATAGAGGATTCGGGATGGTAATCCATTTTTCACCCCAATAATTTTTGTACTTATTTGCAAGCTCGACTCTCGTTTCCAATGAAACTTTAGCGCCCGAGACAAAATCATTTAGATCGTCTCCAAAAAGTAAAATGATTCGATGACTTTGGGCAAGAAAATTTCGGCGTGTCGTTTTGTCAGAACCCCAATTCTCTTTTTCATTT
>JADFJB010000165.1 GCA_022566355.1 candidate division KSB1 bacterium | reverse complement strand
ACTGTGCTTGTTGATCCGAACATAATACTCTTTTCCAAAAGCCCAAAAACAACTAAAAATAAAGGCTAAAAGACCGGAAATAAGAACCAATACTTTACGTTTTGGAAAACTTCTTATAATGGGAGGTACCGCTGCATCCAGCACTTGAACTGTAGGAGTATTTCTCGCTTCTTCTATCTTGGCCTGGTAGTACTGCTGATTAAGTAGAATCCAGACTGTCTCCTGAACCTTTAAGTTTCGAGTTAATTCAGCCAATTGTAATCCAATTTCCGGAACATCCATAAAGGGTAATTGGAACTCACTATTCGTTTGGTCTGTACTAATATTGCCATATAACATTTCCCGGTAAGGCCGGCGTAACTGTTCTAATTCTTGCCGGGCTTTTAGGATTAGTGGATTTTCCATTTTCATGGTCTGTTTCATAGTACCTATCTGGATTTCCTTAGCAATTATTTGCCCTTTTAGTTCTGCTGCTTGCTGTATGTACGATTTCATTTGTTCTTCAAGGAAGACGGCTTTGTTATTTTGCTGAAAAGCTGCAAGGTTCTGGGCTGCTTTTTTTAGGGCAATTCCTGTTTCGTCTAGTTGAGATTCGATATAAATACGTGAATTTTTGGCGCGCGAAACACTTTTTTCTTGATTCACTCTATCCAGTTCCTGAACATAAGCATTTGCAACATCTGCAGAAAGATACCTGCCTCTCATGGTTACGCTCACCTTAATGATACCTTCGTCATTCGCACTAAAACTGGTGTAGCCTTTTATGTCTATCAGAGCAACCTCTACAGAATCATAATCGAGAATTTCAAACAATGGCTTTTTATCGCTCTTAAAATTGAATTTTCTTTGTAATACACGTTGGTTTACAGTCCGACTTGATAATATCTGAACCAAAATATCCGATGAATTTGCACTTCCTGGTAACGAAAGTCCGGGAAATGACACGTCG
The DNA here is from genome assembly GCA_022566355.1 of candidate division KSB1 bacterium. Classification (NCBI taxonomy): domain Bacteria; kingdom Pseudomonadati; species Candidatus Zhuqueibacterota bacterium. Next base: position 6,780 of record JADFJB010000165.1, on the reverse strand, counting down.
GATAATACGCCAGCCATTGAGAACTTATCTTGTTCCTGGGGAGGCATCAAAGTTGTTACAGCGGTGTATTCACTAGGTAGTATGAACGAAATAATAATAGTTAGGATTACAACGATTCCAAAATTACGCAGAATCATCCAACGATGCTTTACCAGAACAACAATATAATCCAGAAGATCTACTTCATTTTCATTCTGATCTGACAATTCTTCCTCTTTATTTTGTAGAATTTTGAACCACCAGGTATACTGTTGCTAATTGTCCCATCACTAACATTGTATCCCGAAAGATCTTCCAATAGTCTCGATCCGGTTTACGCGGTACCCATATAATGTCACCCGCCAATAATTCTTTAACATCTTCATCATCCATAATCTCACCGGTAGATTTGATCACTTTAGTACGTCCAGGTCGTGCATCCCAGGTTACCCCACCTACTTGTTCGATGTAGTAATTTAGATTGGCGCCACTCTTAAACAAAACCCCACCCGGTTTGGCAACCCGGCCTGTTACTTCAACAACCTGCGGCGCCCTGGGTATGTAAATAACATCTTTATTCTTTAGGATAATATCCTGGGATCGATCTCCATCATTCCATAGACTATTAAAATTCACGACTACTTCTCCGACATCCTGGCTTTCTTTCATGACCAGGTATTCATATTCCAGATCCGTCATTTCATCCCGCCGCATGGCTTTGAGCCGTTCATATTCTCGATCTCTTTGAGCTGGCGTTGTTGGCCGAAACAACTTGGCTTCCTGCAGAAATGCATCCTTGGTTAACCCACCTGCAAGTTTGAGGATTTCGCTGAGAAATGTGCTGTCTTTGGTAATTGTGTAAATACCCGGGAACATGGCTTCTCCCTTAACTTCTACCGATGGGCCAACAAGCCATTCCGGAATGCGTCGAATAATAACACGGTCATATTCATCTAATTTAAGGTTTGCGCCATTGCCCATTCCTTTAAGAATGGTTTCAAGTGGAAACTTGATTCGTTTAACCGCTTTTTTGGGTTCGATTTGATCCAGTTGGGCTTCCAGTAAATGTGCGGTCCGTGTTGGTCCGCCTGCTTTCAAAATCAGATCCCGAAGGGTAAGATTCTGTTCAAGTGTAAAGACTCCCGGCCGCCTGACCTCACCGAGAATTTCAACCGTTTTGCGGTGGTTTTGCTCCATTAGAGAATAAATACGAATATGATCATCATCCTGCAAGATCGTAGAAGAAATAATGTTGGTATCTCTTACATCCACATACCATACTTCGCGCTCGCCATTTGCCAATCTTCGGCTAATCTCGACACGTTCCAGGTAAGCCAAAGGTCTAAGATCATCGGCCAGTGTAAACATGTCTTGTAATGATTCCGGGGTCGTTGGATCTAATTCATAGATGCCGGACCGATAGATCTCACCCGCAATCCGTATTGATGATTTGAGAGGTGGAACCTGAATAACATCCCCGGGTTGTAAGGGTGGTCCGCCTTGTCCCCAACCTTTGACGAGCAATTCATAAAGATCCACACGAACGACCTGGTCATTCGTACGGAGCAGTTGAATATTTCGAAGTGACCCATTTGGTGTTAAGCCGCCGGCGTTAAAAACCGCATCAAAAACTGTTTGCAATCCACTCAGGGTATATCTTCCCGGTTTATTTACTTCACCGACCACAGAGACCATTACCATCTTGGGTTGAATAAGCAATAATTCGAAATTCTTTTCGGAAAAATAACGGTCGAATAACTTTTTTAATTCCTCTTTTGCAGTTAGGAGTGAGTGATTGCCAAAATCAAAGACGCCAATAGCCGGAAGATAAGCTTTATTTTCTGCATTAATGGTTATGTCATATTCTCGTTGGGTCTTTCCAAGTAAGTAAATTCCAATCCTGTCGCCGGGTCCCAGCTGATAGTCTTCATTAACCGGCACAGCGCCGGGCAGATAGCTTTCCATATCGCGCGCAGTAAAAGCGCCCATTCCAATCCGGGATAACGTGTTCCAATCAAAAACCGATTCTCCGGATTTGTTGCCCTCAGCTTGTTTTACCTGTGCTTGTTGCACTTGTGCATGCCTTAAACTACTGCTTTGCGTCTGAGCATTCAAACGGAAAGATGAAACACCATGAATACAAAGGCTAAAAACAAGGAATCTAAAGATTAAAGAACGAGGTTGGAATTTTCTATTTGTCATTTTTTTACTTTTAAAATTTATAGTTTTTGGATTAATCACAAAAAGATAGACTTTACAAGTCGATTTTTCCACAAAGAATTATTCTCGGAACCGGCTGTAAATTATAGAGTACTTGCAATTATCAATGACCAATTAACAATGAGCAATGATCCAGTATTTTGAAAATTGAAATTTGTAATTTATTTGGTTTTTCAGTTTTTGTTATTTGTAACCATTAGTTTTTAGTAGCAAACATCCGGCATCCGGTATCTGGTATCTGGTATCTGATACAGCTCCGCCATTTGAGTCACAGGCATACAATAACCCACTGATAAATTTGGAATGGATATAGATCTTTCCGGGATATAACGATTTTATGAACGGTAAAACCGGTTGGGAATAGTGCTTCGCAGAAAAAAGTATACCAACCGAATGAAATATTATACCAAAATAGTTTAGAAAATCACTCTGTGAATTACAATATTAATCAACGGATCATTTTAACCTTTTGAGGATGATTTAGATAACTACTTGAATTAACTAAACCCCGGTCTTTGTTCTTAAAGTTGTTTGACTCAAATTTGTCTTCAGAAAGGGCTCTCCATAAAATTCTTAAACCAATCCGTTTGCGTTTATCTTTTACATCATTTGCTGATAAAGGACTTACACCTAAAATCAATTATGAGTATGCTTAACCAATTAGACATTTTCAATAAGATTTGGTGATTATTTAATTGTGACGAATTTTTAAATAGTTGGAAGAAGTTGAAAAAATTAGGGGTGATTGTTAATTACAATGAGGATTAAAATTAACTTTAATGTCTATCCTTTGATCGATTTTGTAGAACATAAAGTCCATATAAAGTCGAGATGCCATTTCTTATTGATAATGAGTCATGCCATTCATGAGACTTCTTCCTGAATACCACCACGTCCACATTGTTGTAAATCCATTAATGACTTCCCTATTCACCTCAACATTTACCTTCATTTCGTCTCCTTTAATTGCTTCAAATCCTTTTCTGCGCTTCCCAGGTACAGTTTCTTGTGAGGAAGTATGAAATAACATTAAAAGTATCTTTATTGTATAATCAACACAAATTGGATTAATTAAAAACAAATCGTTAACTTTGAAATCCTTCGTTATCTTCTTTTTATTTGTTGTTACTTTCCGTTATTTTGTTAATATAAATTAATAAACAATAGCTTCAGCCTTACTTCATAAAATTACATGACACAAACAAAAAAAATGATCATGGTCTTAGGCCAGCATTAATTAATCCGTAAAATGAGAGAGTGCCTATGGCTTTTGATATCAAAAAAAAGTTAATCTTCTCTACCATCTTACTTATTTTTAGTACGGTAGTCGCGTTATCAATTGCCGAAATTTCTTTTAGAGTATTAAAAAAAGGATACGGTAATGCTCCACATGAGTCGCACCGCATATTCCACCATGTTCATCCAGCTGAATATAGATTTCTATCGCATACCCCAACTGGCGAATACGGTGGCTATGAAATTTATTATGATGCAGATAGATTAGTGGCAAATCCAAGTACGATTCATGCAAAAAATGCCAATTCAACCTGTCGGGTAGCATTTCTTGGCGATTCATTCACAGAGGCAGGACAAGTGGCTTACAACGATTCATTCGTCGGTATTCTAGAACGCAATACAGATTGCGTTTTAAAAAATTATGGAATGTCGGGCTATAGCCCGATTTTTTATCTTTTGCAGTGGAAAAAGATAGTCAAAGAAGTTAATCCAACGCTTGTAATTGTACAACTATACAGTAACGATGTTTCGTCAGATGAAACCTATTTAGGAATAGCTAAAAAGGATGAAAATGGTGAAGTGATAGCGATACCTGGTCCCGAAGGAAACCGGATAACAAATCTACTCAGAAAATCATATTTAATGCGCTTTCTTCGTAAGGTGCAATTGCAGTTGATTTGGATGTATGAAAATAGAGAAAAGAAGAAAGATATTGTTGCTGGCATGGTGGAAGAAAATCCCAATATTACTAAATTAAGTGCTGACCTTATCAAAACACTAGCAAGAGAAATTGAGGCTTCAGGTGCACAGTTCATACTTACTGTTGTTCCCTCTAAGTTTAGAATTGCTAATAACAACATACACAATCAAACCCCACAGTTTTCAGATAAATGGCGGCTGTTTTCAAAGAAAAACAACATAACTTTTATGGACTTAACAAAGCCTTTTGAAAAAGAGGCGAAAAACGATGTTCAACTGTTTTTTGATAATGACATACATTTTAACGAAAACGGGCATATAATTGTTGCATCTGAGTTGAGCACACGCTACCCACATCTATTCAGAGCCATCAGAATTCGCCTAACAAATCGTTAAGCCGTAAGAGGAAAGTTAATCAAAATGAGGGGAGAAACAACCTATCATCACAAAGAAGCATCGACGGAGCGAAAGTAGACGCCGCAGTTTTTTGGAACTTCAACAAATAATGGAGTATGCATTACCCAATTCACTCAGCCTCTTCCCTGGGATGAATCGAGGGTCGAGTTAGTCACTCCACGGCCGTCATCATCTTACCATCCTTCGACAATCGATGGTCCAAATTCGCGACCTTCCAACCGGTTAAATAAATCAGGCGGGCAATTTTTTCCATTTTGTCAAATTTGATTTTGCCAACATCGTCCGTTTCTTTGTGATAATCCTCATGCGTGCCGGTAAAGTAAAAAATAATGGGGATATCGTGTTTGGCATAATTGTAATGATCGCTGCGAAAATAAAATCTTTCAGGGTCATCCACATTGTTATATTTATAATCCAGGTTTAAGCCGACAACCTGGTTTGCTGTTTCGTTCAGGTTATGTAATTCCGTCGAGATAAAATCAGAGCCAATAATATACACATCGTTGTCTTCGTTACGGCCAATCATATCTACATTCAACTGTACCACAGTCTTTTCCAATGGAATGATTGGATTGTCGGTGTAATAACGCGAACCCAAAAGCCCTCTTTCCTCACCCGAATGAGAAACAAACAACAGACTCCTCTTTGGCGGGTTCGGATTATTGGCAAAAGCCCTGGCAATTTCCAGAATTCCGGTTGTTCCGCTGCCATCATCGTCCGCACCATTGAAAATAGTTCCATCTTCAGAAATACCCAAGTGATCATAATGGGCGCCAAATGCCACAACTTCTTCTTTTAGATTGGGATCGGAGCCTTCGAGATAAGCGACTACATTCTGCGTCTTTTTAGCTTCAGTATGAATAATAACATCCAGGCTAATCGATATTGTTTTCAAAACAAATGAACTGGGTTTTTTAGTAGCTTCAATCTTTTCCTTTAAGGACTCAATACTGTTTCCACTCTCGGCAAGGATCGCGTTAGCGGCTTCATTACTGATTGTAAATCGGGGAATTCCTGCTTCCTGGTTTTGCAAGGTTATAGAAGGCCTATCGAGCCATCTTTTAAAACGAGCATATTGTTCCGGTATGGATTGACGTGAAACCGAAAAGACTGCAACTGCCCCTGCATTTTTAGCAGCTTCTATATTGGCATTCCTGCCTCTCCGTCCGGGTGCAGCTCCTGGACTGGCAAAGCTGGGCCTGCCGCTCATAACCAATACAATTTTTCCTTTCACGTTTAAACCTTTGTAATCATTGTAGCCGGATTTAGAATCGTTAAGCCCATATCCCGCAAATACAATAGAGGCATCGATGGTGAAAGATTGGCTGCCCTGGCCCCTGACAAAAAAATCATTGTACAGCGAAAATTTACGTGTCAATTTCGAACCATTACTGTTTTTGATCACTGAAATTGAAGAAGCCTTGTCCGTTTTGCTTTCCAGAACAAAAAATGTCTGCAGCATCGACCTCTCCCCTGGTGCGGGGGTTAAACCGGCTAATGCATATTGTGATTCCAGGAATTTTGCTGCAATTTGCAATCCTCTCTGGGTGGTACCTCTACCCTCCAATTCATCTGATGCAAGGAAAGACAATATTGCCTTCATTCCGTCAGCGTTAATGGCTTCAAAGCCTTTTCTCGCTTCCACCGGTACAGTTTCTTGTGCGGAAACCTGAAAGGATATAACAAGGATGATCAATAGCGCGTGAACAATCATCTTAATACCGAAATTTCTTTGATTGCAGGTATGATGTAGACAATTCATAATGGCTCTCCATTTTTACTGAGCAGAATAGTAATCAGAAAATATAAGTCTTATTTAAGTTGAGTTCGACATAAGTGAATTCATGGTTCGACTCCGCTCACCATAGTTTAAATTCGGCAGCCTGAGCCCTTCAGATTGATTATGTCGAACTCACGTTATTTACAAAATACAATATAAACCGTATATTTTCTAAGCTTCTTATCAAATATGATATTTGTTAAAGTGTAATAAAGATCGGAAAAAATATCTAAAGTATCTGGCTATGGCAAAAAAATGGAAAATTAAAGTGAACTGGTTCTCAAGTAGAAGGAGCTACATTAAGATCTCTTACAAACAAGAGCATCCAGAGCAGACAATAGTACCCCCGATGTATTGAAGTGGTTTACACAACTCATTACGTGACTGAAACCACTACGCTTAACTGAGCCACGACCCATACTGGAAACTTTCTTGCCTTCAAACCAAAA
>JADFJB010000164.1 GCA_022566355.1 candidate division KSB1 bacterium | reverse complement strand
GTCGGATATTTCGATGAATAGATAAAATGATTCTAGTGATCGATCTTCGGAGCTTGAAAGGATCGTTAAGTAGCTACCAAAATCCCCACCAGAGCATGAGAGAAGCTCAACCAGAGGTTTTCTATATTCTAATGACTGGAATTAAGGATAAGCCCCTTCAGAGCTTAAATCGAAGCTTTGGAAAATCCGGGTTTAGAGTCTTGCTAGAAAAAAAGAATTACTTTTTTGAGGAATCGTAGCCCTACCCCCAAATAATCATGCCAATTGGAAGCTTCCATTGTATAGCCCCAAAAAAAGATTAACAAGAGTTTTTGGATTGTATTGTGTGTTTAATTTAACATTGTGGTTTATGGAAGTCAATTGAAAAATCGAATATGAAAGCCACCAACGGACATATATCTAAAATTTGGGTGTTGGCAAGGTGTGGGAGTTCTTCTGGGATGTGGAAACGCTTGGGTACGAGATGGCGAGCACGTTTCATTTTATTGAGTTGAGCCCGTATGAAGCGGATGTTTTTTTTGAAAAGTTTCGGATTTTGAAGAATGGTTTGGAGGAGTGGCGAGTTGAAGAAATGGAGAAACAGCGTAAGGTGTAATTTGAGTTTTAATTGTAGTTAAAAAACACAAAATACAAATAAAAGGACAAGTAATTTTTGTTAAACATGATAAGAAAAAAACCAGGTATTTATTGCCGTTTATTGTTTTTAACCTGCAATATGTTCCGCAAAAGATGAGTCCATATGTTTGAAACTAAAGTCCAAACTTGGCTTGTTTGTTGGCTTTTTAAGAAAAGTTCAGCAGTCATAGCATATGTAAGGATGAAAATACTAAACCAAAGTAACATCAAAATCACAATTTCATTAATTGGCCGGGTATTTGCTTTCTTTTTTGACATTGGAAAACACCTCGATTGTTTTCTAATTACGAGCACTGTCCATTCGTCTAGGTTTGGGCAGTGCTTTATTTTATGGGGTTTAAATTCCTCCCTCCGAGGAATAAACCCGTTAATTAACTTCTCCCAATATTACTTATCGTATTTCAGGTTCACTTTCTTTAAATACAAATTATTTTTCACCTAGTCGTATTATCGACCAGAAAAGAAATAAATAAATAAAAAAAATTATGCCGCTATTGGATGAATGTTGCTATGGAAGCCGCTGTCTCTCAGTTTCATAGCTGATCCAATGCGGTTTCAAACGGCAGATGCCAGCGTTATTTTCGGTGAACGGCTCAGAATTAGCAAAGTGAGCCGTTGGAATTAACTCCTTTAGGGGAAAAAATAAAACTTTGTTACTTTTTAGTCTTTAGGTTCGGCTATTAATACAGAGGACTAATATTTTTCCAAAAGTTTACTAGGGGTGAACCTTGACAGTAAGGTCGGCGGTGTTGTTGTTAGAATTATAAATAATAAAATGTCATACTTTCTAAATAGGTAGTTTCAAGTAATAAGTGCGACAGATTAGAATATTAAAAACGGTAGCAAATTTTATGATGGACAACCTCAATGAAGATGTAATTGAGCGCTACGCAATTTATCTGGCGAGCAGAGAACTGGGCGAGGCGGTTTCCGACGAGGAAGAGGAAAAAATGATGGGCAGGCTTGTAAACTCAGAACTCAAGAAGCGAATATCGTTTCTCAAGAACCTTTATGTCGGCGTTTTATAAACGGTTTGACAATAATCCGCTTGGCCATATTTGGATAGAGAACTTGTGTATAAAGGAAGAAGATTTAAAAAATGGCTGAGTATCAATTACAAGCAGTGGGGAAATTTCACTTGTGAGCCAAGGTAAAACATTATAACTTAGATTGATATATGGAAAACTATAGAATAACTTTTTAGGATAAGGAGTTACAATGTCGATTTTTCAAGATCGAATGATTCGGGCTGCAAAGTTAGATGTAAACCTGTACGAAGAAGTAGAGGCAGACAAAAGTGCAATGGGACAGGCGATGGGGGTGGTTGTATTATCCAGCATTGCTGCTGGAATTGCTTCCTTTAGTATTACAGGGATTAGTGGAGTTATTTTCGGAACCATCTCAGCGTTAATCGGCTGGTATGTCTGGGCCTTTATTACTTACATTATTGGCACGAAACTTCTACCTGAACCTCAGACTTCTGCTGATCATGGCGAGCTTTTGCGTACAATTGGCTTTTCGAGTTCACCGGGTGTGATACGGATATTAGGAATTATTCCCGGGCTTTATTGGTTCGTTTCCACCGTTGCATCAGTTTGGATGTTAGTAGCGATGATTATTGCCGTTCGGCAAGCTCTCGATTACAACAGTACCTTGCGTGCGGTAGGTGTTTGTCTTATCGGATGGGTTATCCAGGTAATCTTTTTGGCACTCATGTTTTCGATTTTTGGTCGGCCTTGATAGTTTGATAATACTCCTCATCCGAATATAGAAAACCTCTGGTTGAGCTTCTCATAAGCTCTGGTGAGGATTTGGTGGCTCAGGAGTGATCGATTAAAGCTTCGAAGATCAATCACTAGAATCATTTTATTCTATCCATCCAAATATAGTCAAGAAAATCATTGATTTTGGATTTCTCAACTAGCAGATATTTCCGGAACAATAATATTGGATAGTCTGGGATGCCACCGGGAAATTATTCCTGTCCCAAGATCAACCCGATTACGCCACCGGCGCTCCATCTCCTGTCTTGCATAGTCCAAATAATGAGGGTTTTCGGGGGGGGGCTACCAATCATTTTATGCGGGGGTCGGAAAAACGAAGATGGCCAATTGTTTATTGCGATGGTGCTTTTTTCTTATAATTCTACTTGAATACCAACCAGCAGTTGAGGCTTTGGATTAGCAAATACATATTTAACTTTAACGGCTGGTTTTACATTTTTGTTATATCGGAAAACAGACCAGGCGGCATCAAGTGCGCTTAATAGGTGATTTGCCATAACAATGGAAGTTGCCACTGTTGACCATTTGAGCCAGCTATTGCTTGCTTCACGCCAACTCATATAAGAAGTTCTCCGGGATGAAAATACGATATTAGGTTCGCCTATATTCCATTCTGCATCTTTCCAACCAGCATTGAATTTCTCATAAATTCCAATCGCTTCGTAGTAATCCCGGTTTTTAGTTGCAGGTAATTGAATACCTAGAAAACTGCCTTGATCTTGCGAAGATAATGACTGCCACCAGGTATCCCATCTTGCCCTACTCCAGTTGTTATCGGCTAATTGAATATATATTTTCTCAAAATCTGTTCCCATTTTTTGCGAATAAGCGAACGCAACCCAGGCACCCACTTCGACCCCAATAAATAATAATCCTTTTAATTTCGAACCGGCATAAAACTCACCTGAACCAGGTATCAGTAAAGATAAAAACATCCCTTTGGGTGGAGATTTATAGTGACTCCTTGAAATACCCAAATCCTGACTAAAATCCATAGGATTGTATGATATTGCATTGGTTTTCAGAAAAGGTTCTCCGAATAATTCTATGGACAAGCCAATGGAGCTGTGATGGTTTTTGTCTATTTCTTTCAGACCAGCAGCTAAAGAGATACTGTTAAATATCAATAAGACTGTAATGATTCGGATAAGCATTTTTATCACCCTTAGACTTTAATTGAAAACAACTATCATCTAATTTTCGGAATGGATGGTGATTTTTCTTAATTAATTGAAGGATGTGAGTTAGGATTTTTATTTGTAAAAATACAAACTTGTTACTTTTTAATCTTTAAGTGCGGCTATTAATACAGAGGAATAATATTTTACTAAAAGTTTACTAGGAATATTAAAAGTGAATTTTATGACGGACAACCTCAATGATGATGTGATTGAGAGATACGTGATTTATCTGGCGAGCAGAGAACTGGGCGTGGCGATTTCCGACAATCAGGTGTCCGAAGAAGAGGAAAAAATGATTAGGCTTGTATCTCAGGAACTCAAGAAGAGAAGTTGTTTGCCATATAGAAGATTCATTTTTTGTAATATCCAATTTCTTTAAGTGTTTTTGCCGGTACTTGCTTGTGACCGGCATATTGATTTTAGCTTTGTTTGAAGTTTTTAATAATTCACCTGCTTTGCGCTGTGCCCGTATTTTTGCTTGACATATGATTGTTGATTATTATATTGAATTGGGGACAAACAAGTAGCTTTGTGCATGGTAACTCCCCCTAAATCCGTGGCAATTTGCTTGTTTGTCCTCTTTTTTATTTTCTTGAACTATCTGACCTGGTAGGAATATTTCTTCATCCGCCTTTTCTAATATTGTTTCCACTTTTAAAACTGTATTACTACAAACACCAGCTATTAAGTAATTTCTTCTCTAGTCACGATTTATTTAAAGAAATTATCTGTGATCATTTGGGCTTTTCCTTACGATAAAACTAAGGGGGTAGATTATTCATAGTATGGGTATCACTTCTTGGCTCCCCTTTTTTGTTTTTCACATCATATTATTTTCTTGCAATAGATCATATTGTCTGGAATATCCTTGAATGTCTAGAGATAATTTGATTATATATTTATTACTTCCCTCAAATAATAAAATTATCATAATTATAAACTACATAAATATTTTACTGGTAATAGCTCCTTAACTTTAACAAAGAACAGTGTAAAAATGGAAAAAACAATGAAACCAATTAGAATCTCAACAGCAGCCTGGGAAAAAGGTGTGGCCAGTGGTAGTATATTTCATGCTATTGAAAAGAGAAAGATTGATGATATTTTTATTGACCGAGTTCAGCACGTCCTCGATAACAAGAAATTTCAAGACTGGCAACCAAAGAAAGCACAATAAAATGGAATATGCATATCAAGCTCAATAAAATCATACAACCATGTAAAACACACCTAAAAACAACGATCTCGGAAACCCCATAGTATATATGCCATATAATAAAAGATCGTTGTTATATGCCCGTAAAAACACCACTTAGCGGCACTAATTAAGGGCTTTAATAGTAAATAAATAGCCTCAAACAACGCTTGGCATAAGTTAGATTTTATAACATTAAGTAATACTAGTTTTACCCCTCCTTAAGTCTTTTTCTTTAATTTACTTTCGTGCTTAAAAGTTAAACTAGTTTAATTTTTTGTGCTTAATTTATTTTCTTTTAATTCTACCAATTTAGCTTGATCTCCATATAACCCTTATCTGAGGTGGCTAATTAATAGATCGTTGATTTTAAGCCCCTAAAACACCACTGGGAAGGGGTTTTGATGGAAATAAAAAGCTGCAACAACCTGAATCTGAGAAATTCTGACACTCAAGGAAAAAATTAGTAAACTCAAGAAAATCATTGCTTTTGGACTTTTCAAATAGTAATATGCAATATCATAAATATCTCCTGACTAAAATCAAACACTATCTTGTGATAACCATATAATGATCGGACAAACTATATCTCATTACAAAATTCTGGACAAACTCGGCGAAGGTGGGATGGGTGCGGTGTACAAGGCCGAAAACGCCAAGCCCAAACGCTACTTCGCCATCAAGTGAAGGTTTATTCATCCTAATTTGAAATAAGTAGATGAATTTGTTTTTTATATTAAGATTAGGAATAAATAGGTAGGCCTCATTTGTGTGTGCTGCTTGTCCGCAAAATCACAAAACAGAAGGTGGAGTTATGTCTAATCAACATGTAAAGAGATTTATCATTGTTGTCATCTGCCTCTTGGTTAATGTGCCTCTGGTTCATGCAAAGGAGACAACGCAATCCGAGCGGGAAGCGATGTACTACCGATATCTGGAGTTTCCCTCCTACGTCAAAGGGGGCTCTGTCGAGCCTCATTGGATGGCTGACGGCTCAAGTTTCTGGTATGCCGAGGGAGCACCAGAAAACACTGTTATATACAAGGTCGATCCGAAAGCCAACACCAAAACGCCCTTGTTCGACACTGAGCGATTGCGTCAGTCGCTCACCTCTGTGCTGGAGCACGAGCCGCCGTACAAGGGACTTCCGTTTGAGGCATTCACTTTCGTGGACGACGATGAAAAGGCTGTCCAGTTCACCGTGAAAGAGAGGGAGTTTATCCTTCAACTCGACACTTACTCGATCACCCGGGCTCCTGCCCTGTCCGAGGCGGATAAAAACCGGTTGGTTCCCCAGGTCGTTCGGAAAGGTCTTTTCGCGCACTGGCCCCCTGTCATGGAGGTGCTATCGCCCGACCGCCAGTGGTTTGCCGGCGTAAAGGAGCACAACCTCAGGTTGCGCTCCACTCACGACACCCGAAGTGTGCAAATTACAAACGACGGAATCAAGGACTTCGAATGGGATGTGGAAGGCGCCAAGTGGTCGCCTGATAGCTTTTGGCTGGCCGTAACGAAGATCGACTACCGCAAAGTGCCCCAAATACCCATCGTCCACTGGACTGGGCTGAAGGAAGAGGTCGAGTGGATGCGCTGGAGAAAGGTGGGCAAGCCCCTTCCCCAGACTGAACTTTACGTCGTAGATATCCGCTCCAAGCGGAAGGTTCGTGTAGATACCGGTAAGGAGATGGACCAGTACATTGAAATCGTAGGCTGGCGACCCGACAACTCGGAACTGCTTTTCCTCCGCACCAACCGCACGTTGAAAAGAATGTACCTCATGGCCGCCAGCCCTACGACCGGTGCCACGCGCGTGATCCTCACCGAAAGCCAGGAAACATTCATCCTAACAGGTTATGTCTATTATGTGGGTTGGGTCGAATTTCTCCGGCCTTTCACATTGCTTGAAGATGGCAAGAGATTCATTTGGATGTCAGAACGGGATGGCTGGAATCATCTATACCTGTATGACCTGGAGGGGACCCTGATCCGGCGACTCACCAGAGGAATCTTCCCGGTCGTAAAGGTGCTCGCCGTGGACGAGAAGGCTGGCTGGGTCTACTTCACTGCTCACGGCGACGAGCAGCGGCCATACGATACGCACCTCTACCGAGTGGATCTGGAGGGTAAGAGATTCGCGCGGCTAACCGAGCAGACCGGCCAGCACGACATCCAGTTCGCCCCCTCGAAGACGTTATTTCTAGACACCCACTCCAGTCTAGACCGCCCGCCTGTCGTGGAATTGAGAACCGCCGATGGCGAGCTGTTACAAACTCTGTCGATAGCCAATATAGATGCGCTCGGGGACCTGAGCTGGAACCCGCCGGAGGAGTTTGTGGTCAAGGCAGCCGATGGGACAACCGACCTCTATGGGGTCCTTTACAAACCCTTCGACTTCGACCCGAACAAGAAGTACCCGGTGATCGAAGCCATCTATGCAGGCCCGCAGATGACCTTTGTGCCACGTACGTTTACGGACTGGAGAGGTATAAATCCCCAGGCGTGGTCACAGTTGGGCTTCATCGCCTTCAAGGTGGACGGGCGCGGGACCCCTGAGCGTGGCAAAGCGTTCCAGGACGCGGTCTACGGAAATTTTGGCCGCCATGAGATCCCCGACCATGTGGCCACGCTCAAGCAGTTGGCCGAAAAACGACCTTACATGGACTTGAGCAGAGTGGGCGTATACGGTCACTCCTACGGCGGTTACTTTGCCATCCGCGCACTGTTGCTTAGACCCGATATTTATCACGTCGGTATCGCCAGTGCTCCAGCCGTGGCCCTGTCCGACTTTAGCAGATTCATCGAGGCCTACATGGGCCTGCCAAAGAACAATGAAGAGGCATATGAATACGGCTCCAACCTTCGGTTGGCCGGTAACCTCAAAGGCAAGCTGCTACTCATTCATGGTACGAGCGACGACGACGTCCTCTTCTCCTCGACCATGAAGATGGTGGATGCGCTGATC
>JADFJB010000163.1 GCA_022566355.1 candidate division KSB1 bacterium | reverse complement strand
AACAAAAACTTGGACTTAAAATCGTGCGTACTATTATAAGGAAAGTTTCGTTATTATTAAGTCCCAATTTGTCTACATTTGTCCCCCTAATAAAGAAGGTTTGCCTTATGACGAACCTTTCATGCTGTTTTTATTGAACTTACCTTATTAGCGAGGCAACGATTTAAAAATGAGTAAATTCCTTTAAAACTATTGAGTTCATTCTAAAAAGGTGGGATACCGATTCCATCGCTCTCACAAGTATTTGTTTTTATGTATCAATTTTTTAAAGCGATGGCATCGGTTTTTAAAGTAGACTCACTATTACTTTTGATAAAAACCTACTTAACTCATTCCCCCTAAACAAACGTCTTTAAAATATCCTTATGAATTCCCTGCAGCTCTGCGTAGGCCTTATTTATTTGACTGATCTTGTCTTCCAAATTTTTCATCAAATTATTTTTTTCAATACCATTGCGGATAATGATAAGCAAATCGGCATTATCCCATGGTTTTTCAATATATTGGAACAAACCCACTTCGTTGATCGCTTTTATGGCATTTTCTTTATCAGCATAACCCGTTAGAATAATGCGGGGTATTTGAGGATTAATTTTTTTTACTTCCGCTAGAAAACTCATGCCATCCATCTCCGGCATAAGGTAGTCTGAAATGACTACGTCGATATCATTTTCTTTTATATACTCGATGGCATTTTTGGCTGAAGTGAAGGTTGAAACTTCATATTCAGTTTCAAGGGCCAAAAATGAGTTGAGACTGGTTAACACCATGTCTTCATCATCAACAATAACAATTTTCCCATTACCTGATGTGCTTTCCATTTCTTTGCCTATTCTTTTAATTCTACCGAAACTAAGGTTATATCATCCCAAATATGTTTGGGATCGCTAAAATTTCTGGCTGCTTCAACCAATGTATCCAGAACTTCATTTCCCGGTTTATTAATATTGTCTTCTACAGTTTGAAGCAAATACTTTGATTCAAAATCCTGCTTGTCGGAATTTAGGGCTTCCCCAATGCCGTCAGTATATAATAAAAGAGCTTCATCTTTCTCTAATTGGAATGTTAATTCCTGCCCCAATATATAGTGCTCTTTATCTGTCATTCCCAGGACCAGACCATTCACGGTTATATGTTTCACCTGACCGGTTTTCCGATTTAAAAGGATCGGATGAGGCACACCGCCATTACCAATACGGCAACTTCCGGTTTTAGAATCAACGATTAAAACAAGCGCTGCTACAAAAACACCCTGGGGCAGCCCTTTGAAGAGAGTGTCATTCATTCCGGTCAGGATATCCCCTGTGGTCGCACTAATTCCATTAAAAGAAGAAAATGCCATCTTCAAAAGAACGGTACTCAGGGCAGCCTGTACACCGTGACCCGTAATATCTGCAATTAAAATTGCAACCTGGTTTTCGTTTAGACTTGTAATATCATAAAAATCGCCGCCAATTTCCAAAGCAGGAATGTATTTGGCTGAAATCCGGAGATTGTATTTAGAATGGTTAACCTCAGGCAACAGCTTTTCTTGAACTTTTTTGGCCAGGGATAATTCATCCTGAAGCATTTCGTTTTTTTCTGCCAGCTTGTTTAGCTTCAATAAAGTCCGGTCAAGTTCTTTAATTTTTCCCTTTATTACTACATTTAGGTGTTTATAAGCAAGAGCGTTTCGGACAATTAAGATTAGATGATCGCTATCCCAGGGTTTTTCGATGTATTGAAATAAACCAATCTCATTGATTGCTTTAATCGCATTTTCTTTATCTGCATAGCCGGTCAGCAGTATACACGGGACATCCGGGTACATCTTCTTAACTTGTTGGAGAAAATCCAGTCCATTCATTTCTGCCATCAGGAAATCGGAAATGACTAAATCAACCGGGCTTTTCTCAAGTTCTTGAAGCGCCAATACCGATGACGAAAATGTTCTAACCGTATAGCTTGTTTCTGATTCGAACAACGCCCCCAGTGTTTCAAGGATCATTTCTTCATCATCCAAAATGAGGATAACCGGGGTATTATTTTCAGAATCAGATTTGTGAGTATTTGTATTCATTCTTATTGAACAGGAATCCTCAAGCGAAATGTAGTGCCTTTTAGAACTTCACTGTCAACTTCTATCGTGCCATCATGTTCATCGATAATTTTTTTTACGATTGACAGACCCAGACCTGTACCCTCACCCGAACCTTTCGTTGTAAAACCAGAATCGAAAATCCGGCTAATATTCTCCGGAGAAATCCCTTTACCGGTGTCGCTGAATTCGATTATGATTTTTTCATTTTCCAGAAAGGTCTTTATCGTAATCTTTCCGTCGCCTTCAATCGCCTGGCCGGCATTTACCAAAATATTCATAAATACTTGATTTATTTTATTGGGATAACATTTTAACAGGGGAAGCTCACTATATTTCTTGTCAACTTCAATACGGTTTTTAATTTGATGATGGATTAAAGTGAGTGTATTGTCCATCCCTTCATGAACATTCATGTCTTCCTTCTCAAGCTTATCCATTCTTGCATATCTTCGTAAACTGTTTACCATGGCAATTATTCTCTCCGCCGCAGTTGAATTGACTGAGGTCAACTTTTCGAAATTTTCCAAAATCATCTTAATTTTAGGGTGTTCACGAATTTCATTGGGAATATTTTTATCAAAAAGGATACTTTTCAACTTCTCGGTGGTCCGTATTAAAACATCATTGTTACTGTTCAGAGCAGCTAATGGGGTATTGATTTCATGGGCAATTCCAAATATCAGGCTTCCAAGGGCTGCCATTTTTTCTGATTTGTTTAACTGGTCATGTTTCTCACGTAATTCTTCTATACTCACTTCAACCTTACGATATAATTCTTTATTAGCATTTTGCAGACTTTCTTCTACTTTACATCGATGCGTTATATCCTTGACTATTTGCAATTCACACCAATCGTCCTTTTGATTTTTAAAATAACTCACTGTGAATAAGTACACCCTGCCATTCGGAAATGTTCGCTCCTCGGAATAATTGCTGTTTTCGGAGACTGATGCTTTTCTGGATACATCTTTACTGATGCCGGATTCGTACCAATGAAGTCTTTGTCCTGCACTGGTTTGATCGAACATCTCCTTTAGTTTCCTGTTTTCGAATTCAACCTTTGGCTCTTTATCTACATTAGATCGAATGCCGAGTCCGATTGGCATCATATCCAGAAAATATTCAAAGTACTCTTCAGAGTATTCTTTATCTTTTTCTTTGGAGACTTTCATTTTATTTACACAGTAATCATATGAATTGAAAATAACATTTTTTATTCGGGTTTTTCCATGATAATGATAAGAAATAAAGGTTGCTTATCAGAGGATGGTATTTCCGAGCATCACCATTGTTATCCTGGCGAAATCGTTCAATCTATACACTATATCATTGAGAATCAGGATCGACTTTCTTCATTAGACCTCTCATTCGCCTGGCTATCGATTTCAAAATCCCTTGCGTAATATTTGTATGATCTGAAAGTAAATCATAAAAATCTTCTTTTTCAATTTTCAGTAAAAGGGTCTCCTCTATGGCAGTCGCGGTTACTACCCGCGGTTCATCATCGAATAAGGCCCAGGCGCCAAATACATCCTTGTGCTTAGCAGTCATGATTTCAGCGCCATTCCGATCGAGACGAACACAACCCTCGATGACAATATACATAGAGTCAGAAACGCCGCCTTCTTTGTAAAGGATGTCGTTTTCATTTACGGATACTTCCTCTGTTATTGCAGCAATATGAGCAAGATCTTCCGTTGTGGCGTATTCAAATTCACTCACATCCTGCAAGAAGATTACTTTTTCAACGATCGTTAGCATTGGGCGTTTATTTCAGTTCATATATATGCTATTAAGCTTATTGAGTGCATATTCTGCAGTTTCCTTGACAACAGGGTCCTGACTTTTTAGATGCGGCATAATATGTTCTTTACATTGAATTTCATTTGATTCTGCGATTGAGTAGAGTGCGCAGACTTTTAGCCAATTGTCATTACCGTTCAGTAAAATTGAATAACAACTTGTTTCCGGGGGTTCAGTTTCAATTTGTTCTTTTAGATGATTCATGACATGCTCAAGCGATTTTGACTCAACAATTGGGATGATTAACTCTTTTAGTCTTGAATCAAGCACATTGTCCAAAAACTCGATTGCATTGGCTCTTAATATTGTAGTTCTGCTGGTAATACCCAGATAGGCATTAAACATATCTTTTGGAGTATAGTGTAAACCTAATAATCTAAAAATTCTTTCCAGGTTGATATCAACTTTTTCTTCCAACGCTTTTACTAATAACCGTCTTGCTTTTGCTGTTTTTAATTCGGTTTCCTTTTGTTCAACTTTACCAGGTTTTGATTGCAGGTTATTTTGATTGTTCAATTCCAACAATATTCGATAGTAGTTTTTTATTTCTTCGAGAATTTCACGCTCGATTTTTCCTTCATCAAATTTCAAAAACGGAAATTTAACTTTCAGTTTATTAAGCGCCTTGATCACTTCATAACGCATTTGCAAATCTTTTTCTGCTAATAATTCTGTCAACAAGTTTACTGACTTTTGCGATCCAATTAAAGCCAGTACTTTAATCATTGCCAACTTTTTATTTTTACCGGTCTCTACGCGCCATAAATATTTATGCAAGCTTTCGATAACATCTTCACCATAATTTGCCAAGGCCTCTCGTGCAGATTTTCTCAACAGCTTTGTATTCAGATGATCGATTAATGGTTGAATGAATTCTTTTGCCTTTGTTTGTCCTGCATTAAACAACGCAGCCTCAAGAACCTCGGGTGGCTCTTGAGCCAATAGATTATGCAAATATGAATATAATTCCGGATTTTTTGCAGTGCCAATTACCCGGGCAATACTGATCTTTATAAAAATTTTTGCTTCATCGGATTCATTCCGTTTGTAGCGATCTTCGATTAATTCTTCGATAATGCTCTTAAAATCTATCGCTTCATTTAACTGATCATCTTCCCTGGATTCCTGTGCAGCACAAATCAAAGCAGAAGTTTGTAACAAATAATCCTCATGATGCAGAAACCTGTTCAGTATGTCAAATTTATTAAGGGAATGTTTACAAAGGTGTTCCATTGCTGCTATTCGTACTTCTTGATCCTTGTGTTCAATAAGTTCACCGGCTTCAAAAACAAAATCCACATTGTCATATTTTGATATGATCTCAAATGTTTTTACTTTTATCAAGCTGGATGGATGATTGATCAACAATCTGAAATTTGGGACGAAACGATCATTCTTCACATTTTCTATCAAATTTAAGACATAAAGAATTTGCTTTTCATTATTGCCTTCAAGCACGCTAGTAAGATTTTGAAAAACTGCAGCATCGTCCAAATTAACCGTTTGTTCTTCGAGGTCAATGCTCCTTTTTTCAATCGCCAGTCGAAAAGAATTTAAATATTCTTTTTTGATACGAATATTCAGAATCAACCAGAAGGTTATCAAGAGAATCAACAAAATGGTGATATGTTGAACCGAAAGATGGAATACTGTGGTAATCACAATTAACGCCAGCCCGGCCACACCTGTGGCTAAACTAACAACAAAGACATCAATAAATTGCTTTGATTTATTCTTAATTGCAGCAGGTATTGGTAGAATTAACAGCTCTTTCCCGGCTTTATGGAGAGATTGTTTAAAGCTGCCATCACTGACCTTAATTAGAATCGCAGCCCATAAAACGGGTTGAAACAAAATTGCACCGGCACCAATTAGAATGGCGGCAGGCAGGAAAAACAATGAATTATTAACGCCAAATTTTTTTAATATTTTGTTTGTGAATACAAGTTGAATAAACAACGAGATTACACTTATTGTGGATAACCAAAATCCAAAAAATGCTGTAAGTTGATCCTCTTGATGAATGGATTGCATTGCGATAGCGCTAAATTGATAATCTACAATTTTTGCAACAATTACGCTAAGCCCGACAATACCAGCAAGATAAGTGAGGTGCTTTGAGTTTAAGATAAGTTGAAACGGATTTCCCTTGGTATCTTTTTGCTTGATCCGTTTTTGCTGTAGTACGCTCTCACGATAATTTAACCTGGCGCTTTTGAACCAAACAATCCGGAGGATAAAAAGGCAAAGCGCTATAAAAAAGCAGCAGACCAGCAATAAATTTTTTGTCCCTATCGGTTCGGCAAGATAATTTGCCAGGTAGCCGCCAAATATACCGCCGCTTATCGCACCCGCGCCGATAAATCCGAAGAGACGTTTTGCCTCTCGCGCATCAAAAACATAATTTGCTAACAGCCAGAATTGTGAACTCCACACGACCCCCAAAATAGCTACCCAAATGTAAAAAGCATAGATAAACCAGACTTTTTGGTCATCGATGAATAATAGACCTCTAAAGAAGAACAGTGCAATAATGGATGCATACAACGTTCTACTGATCAATCGATTCAGCATGACCTTGCTGGCAAACTTAAGATAGATAATTATGATTATGGTTGAAAAGACGGCAACAAGCATCATCGCAATAGGAAGTTGATTAATGCCAAATTTGGAGAGAAGAAGAGACTTACTGACAGGTTTTAAAACCACTAAAGATGCAATAATAAGGAAAATATAAGCAAACATCAAAGAAGCTCTAAACCCCTCACCCTCCCTGATGGAAAATAGAGTGCGAAGGAGCTTCATCAAAGTATAAACATTCCAGGCGTTGTACTGTCTTTTTTCAAAACTAACTTGTCATTTCATGAAATTTTTTACCGGCGTATCTTGCGGCAATAATCCAAAGAGATACAATCGCTATCGTAAAAAGTGAAAGCCACCTTTTGCTGGAGAAATCTGCGAAATAGGTAGTAATTGCGAGGCTTACACCGATCGCCAAAACCTTTGCAAATCTCTGCACGAACATATCTATGAAGGCCTTCGCCTTATATTTTTCATCCTTGCTCGTGGGCACATATAGCGCTTCCTTCGCTGATTGGTTAATTCCGTAGCTAAACCCGCTGTCAGCTGTATTCAAGAGGCTACCAGCCCATAAAATAGGCACAGCAAGAAACCCCACGGACCCTATGACTATCACAGCAGGAAGAACCAATAAAGCCGTTTTAAGCCCAAAACGGGTCATTACAAAACTGGTGAGGAAAATCTGTACAAACAGAGCAACAATGTTGCTTAGAGCGTATACCGTAGCAAAGTGCCTTTTTAGGTCATCCCCATCCAAATAGTGTGAAATGGTTGAAGTAAACTGAAAGTCGAGTGTTTGTGATGTTATTTCGTACAATCCAACGATAGCTACAATGGATATCAAATAGGGTGATTTAAAGACCAACTTCGCCCCTGCCAGAGCCAGGTTTTCCTTTTGGTCGGGTGAAACTTCTCTCGTTCGCTCAAAGGGTTCTGGTGGTGGATTCCGTTCTACCAACCTTCCGGCTGCATTGGCGAGGACTAAAATCATAATTGAAATGAAAAAGCAAATCCATAGCCACGATGAATTACTTAGGTAGTCGAGCATACCCCGAAAAAACGTAGCGCCAATTGCACCGCCGAGAACTCCACCCAAAACGATCAAGCCATAGAGACGCTTGGCTCCGTCTGGCGTGACACTATCATTCAAAAATGCAAAAAATGTAGCAACCATTAACGTCGTGAACAAGTCACCAAACAAATAAAAAGTCCACACAGTGAAGTCGCTTGGACTGTTGATAATGAAACTATACCCCAGATAGGAAATCAGAAAAAATCCGGTGAAGATGTAAGTCAACTGCTGTCGGCGAAAATTTCTACCAGGCCAAGT
>JADFJB010000162.1 GCA_022566355.1 candidate division KSB1 bacterium | reverse complement strand
AATCGTTTAGTAACAACAGATCACGAACTGATTCGTTTCCGGTTAATCAGCGGCATCTTGATGATTTTAGCCGGCGGGCTTATGTTTATCGTAGGTATGAATTACCTTTGAAAGAGGGATTCTACTTGCTGAAATTAAAAGTAAAAAAAATGAAGCATGAGCATGGAGCGATCTCAATCGCCTTTGCTTTTGCCGTGATTACCTTGGTCTTTTTAATGGCTGTAACTTCCCTTAGTTTTATTGGTAACGATACCAAAGGAGCCAGTAATCAACTTATCAAAACTAAAGCCTTTTACGCAGCTGAAGCGGGCATAGATATGGCATTGGGGTTGCTGAAAAATGAAGGAAATGGTTTGTTTACAAATCTGGCCATTGGTGAGGCTTTGGTAAGTTCGACAATAGTGGGTGATTCTCTACTTACCGTTACAGCTACTTCAAATGGCATAACGCAGAGTTTGCAGGTTAAATACCAAATTACTGGTCTCTTACCACAGGCTTTTTATTACGCTGTTAGTTCATTCAATACTGGCAAAAAACTTAGATTTCAAGGCTCTCATACCCCTTATTTAAATGGTGAAATATTTACTTTAAATACTGCTGAGGTAAAGTTCGAAAGTGACTGGGTATTAGGTGGCGTTACTGTTCATGTTGAGGAAGGTACAAACGTAATTAACCAAACGAGTTACAGTTATACACTCGATGAATTTACTTCCGGCAACCCACCTATAACTTGGCCCGTACTAGATACGCAATATTACGACGATTATATCAACAATGTAGGAGGCTATCCGGATTATCCGACCGGTGCTATCACCAGTAATTTGAATTTATCAAGCTTTACTGATAAAGTCATTTATAAAATTGGAAATTTGGTAATCAATAATGGTTGTACCATCACTGGCCCCGGAGTTATAGTAGCCGTCAATGATATAGTTCTTGACGAGGCGGTAACTATAGCGAATAATGTTACGATAATAGCAGGACATGACCTAAAAATCAAAAATGCATCTGTAGTGTCGGGTATGGGATCGGTTTTATTCGGAAGCAATAAAATCCAAGTCTCAGATCCATATACTGCCGTTTCAGGCAGCATGATAAGTCCTAAGGAGATCACAATTGATTGTGATTCGGATTCCACTAAACGCAACGACATGAAAGGCATTTTTTATTCTGGTGGGAAACTCAAGGCTCGTCACACAAATATATTAGGCAGCATTGTCACTGATTATATTGACAAGGAAGATGTACATTGTGTCCACATGGATTGGAATGAGAATTATTTGCCTACCATTGTGCCTCCAGGGTTTACCTCTGGCACACCAACTGTAAACGTCGTTAATGGAACTTGGAGACGTTTATAAGTTTAGGTTTATCATCCTTACTGTAAAAACGGCACCTGGAAAGAGCAATAAAAAAACATCTAGCTACACTCGCATTTTAAAAATACCTACGGCATTGCGAAATGTCATTTCGTATGGAAACCCAGGACAAACTTTTCGAAACAGAATCTCTGGCAGTTTTAGAGGATCCTCTCAAACCACTTTTAACTGAGAAGCAAGAAGAGCTTTTACCAAAAAACAAGAAAGTCGGGAAAGGCATTTTTTACTTCCTATTTGCTGTTTCCGGTTTTTCCGGTCTCATATACGAATCGATTTGGACCCACTATCTCAAATTATTTTTGGGTCATGCAGCTTACGCCCAATCTCTTGTGCTGATTATCTTTATGGGCGGGATGGCACTTGGTGCGTGGGGAATTGGTCGGTATAGTTTAAAAATCCGTAATTTATTGCTGGGTTATGCTCTGGTTGAAGGGGTTATCGGTCTGTTGGGAATCTTATTCCATCCATTGTTTGTTACCGCCACGGATTTAGCATACTTTTCCATCATTCCACAATTAAATAGTGGGATGGCTGTTAATTTCTTTAAATGGGGTTTAGCGTCATTGATTATTCTGCCACAGTCGATTCTACTTGGCGCAACATTTCCGTTAATGAGCGGCGGCATCATCCGCCGGTTTCCCCAAACCCCCGGTCGCTCTTTAGCATTTCTTTATTTTGTCAATAGCCTGGGAGCTGCCATTGGAATTTTAGTCAGTGGTTTTCTGTTGATTGAATACTTCGGTCTGCCCGGTACAATTATGATCGCAGGTATCCTGAACATCTTGCTTGCTTTAGTTGTTGGAGCAATTTGTTACAGAAAAACACACCACCGAAGCCGGGATTTTGTTTCCGAAAAATTCCAGCCCAAAAGAATATCCTCGCAAAGGCTGTCACTTATTTTTCTACTTGTGGCAGGGTTAACCGGAACCGCTTCCTTTATGTATGAAATTGGCTGGATTCGCATGCTCAGTTTAGTGCTCGGCAGTTCGACACATGCATTTGAGCTGATGTTAAGTTCCTTTATTTTGGGCCTGGCGATTGGGGGCTACTTGATTAGCCGCAAGATCGATAAATTATCCAACCCGGTATACACCCTGGGTCTGGTTCAATTGGTAATGGGAGGTTTTGCTTTATTGACCTTGCTATCCTACGGCCAAACGTTTGATTTAATGAGCTATGCAATAAAAACATTTCCAAAAACAGGGCAGGGCTATGCCTATTTCAATCTATTTAGCCATGGCCTGGCAATATTCATCATGCTTCCTGCAACAGTATGTGCAGGCATGACCCTGCCGCTCCTGACTCATACCCTAATGTCCAATGGGCAGGGAGAAGGCTCCATCGGTAAAATCTATGCCGCTAACACCGTTGGAGCTATTGCCGGAGTTTTAATAGGGGTTCATTTGATTATGCCGGTTTTAGGTGTGAAGAATTTAATTGTCATGGGTGGAGGAATTGATATTCTCCTGGGATTAATACTCTTGTGGTATTCGAAATCGCAAATTTCCAGGATAAAATGGAGTGTAGTTGCTGCGATTTTCACAGGGATTGTTTTATTAAATGCTTTTTGGATTGAATTGGATTCGGCGAAAATGGCCTCTGGTGTTTATAGAAATGGCATTGCTGCAAGTGAATCTAAAATTTTGTTTCATAAGGATGGCAAAACAGCGTCTGTCGACCTGGTTAGAAGTGGTTCCGGTAAACTGTCGATTCTTACTAATGGTAAAACGGATGCGACCATAAATTATTCAGCCACCGCATCTCAGGATGAGATCACTATGATAATATTAGCGGCGCTGCCATTATCGCTTCATACCAAAGCAAAAACTGTCGCCAATATTGGTTTTGGGTCAGGGCTGACTTCTCACTTATTATTAATGGATCCTGATATTGACGAAGTAGATATTGTCGAGATTGAACCGGCAATAGTGGAAGCGGCAAAAGGTTTTGGAGAGCGGGTCGCCAATAATTACACTGACCCACGTAGTCATATTTACTTTGAAGACGCTAAAACCTTTTTTACCAACGCAGGTAAACAGTATGATTTAATTATTTCAGAACCTTCCAATCCCTGGGTTAGCGGTGTCGCCGGACTCTTTTCTAAGGAGTTTTATCGCCTGATTCGTAATTACATTAAAGATGATGGGTTATTTGTGCAGTGGATGCATTTATACGAAATGGATACTCCTTTAATCGCTTCGATTATCAAAGCGCTGTCCGAAAATTTTGTTGATTATTCGATTTATTTTACCGGAGATCAGAATATTATTATTCTTGCGGGGAAGCAGCAAATAAATCGCCAGCTCTCAGATAGGATATTCACGATTCCCGGATTGAAACCTGAGCTTGCCCGCGTCAAAATTTTCGGGAAACAAGATTTGCAGTTGCGTAAATTGGGCAGCAAAAAAACGCTGGATCCGTTATTTAATTCCTATGACATTCCTGCTAATTCAGATTATTTCCCGATTCTCGATATAAGGGCGGTTAAAGCAAGATACTTGAAAAGTGATGCGACAGAATTGGTAAGGTTACGTTCTGCACCAATGCCTCTACTTGAGACCTTAGCAAACGATACTGCTCTCCAAACATCGGGGTTCGGCAGTTTGCCTGAAAATTCAATTCTAAGTTATCGGGCACACCAGGGGAAAGCTATTTTTCAATATTTTAGATATTTGGAAGACAGAAACAATACGCCAACTATTCCGATGGATCAAAAAACCACTCAAATTGTTCGTAGCTTCAGGCTGATTCGTGAAAAATGTGAAACCAAAGACATCATTGAAAATTGGTTTCCCTCAATAAGTTATTTATTAGATTTGACCTTGCCTTATTTGTCATCACAGGAAATGAAGATGATTTGGTCAGATATTGAGTCAGCGCCATGTTTCTCGAATATACCCCCGGAAATAATGAATTTGGTGAACCTATATAGATCGTTAGGGAGTCGGGATTTTGACCAGGTTTTAAAAATATCAACTCAACTACTCCCTCCTGGTGCAATAAAGGCTTCACGCTGGAATGATTATTTCCTCATGGCTGCGATGTTAGCGAATCTTGCTCTCGAGAATAAAGCTGCAGCCGTAGAATTATGGAGCCGGTATGAGAATAAAGAAAATCCCATAATTGAGCTGCGTTTATTGAGTGCAGTTTCGAAGCAATAGGTCTAATTTTTTCATTTTCCCTATAAAGGTTACTTAAAGGGTGATCAAGAACGAGAATTTGTGTTTACAAGCAGTTTTAGCGAAGAACAGGAAAGAGAGTTCAACCCCATTCTCGGTGCCGATAAAGACAATAATTCCACGAATATTGTTTTGGCTTAATATGGATTTGTGGTTTGTGGATGATAGCGACAATCTATTAGATCCTTGTTCAACAAATAATAAAGATATGATTGAAGATAATATCAAAGCTGCCATCGAAATTTTTGAAGATAAGGATGATGATGGTGAAGATAATGCCCATGATGATTAGATTTATAGAAATGATAAATAAGGCGCGATTTTAAAAAACACCGGATAAGAAATGTTTTGAATTAGTCATAGGGATCCAGTAAGGAATACAACATTTTATCGACAATGGAAGGTCGATACAGAAATACATTATAATTGAATTCAGTATCTATCGTTTCTTATCCGGCTCTATTTTACCCTTAAGAAATACCAGTCCTAAATTTTGAGATATAAAGGAGCAATGCTCAACCAACGGCACATTTCAGGAAAACCTTGTACTGCGTCACTGTCAATATGCTACAGCAATTCACGGACAAAAATCCCTGTAAATATTATAATCTTAGAAGTTCATACAATTGATTTCACCTTCCTTGCTCAAATTAATCACAGTTTGTTTGAATACTTCTAGCTTTTTTGCAATGGAATCAAAATTCAAACCTAACTTGATTTATTAACCTGAATAATTCACAAATCCTACGCCTGATAGTGTCGGAGATTAGTGAAACGGTCTCAGACACTGGCACTGTTTCAATTTCCATCGTCAATCGTCCAAATATCTTGGGAAATTGGGTATTAGGGAATTAGGATTTGTTTTTTTTTGAGATTTGAAATTCGGATTTTATCGTACTCAGACTAGCAGTCACATCAATATCTTTCTAATCTCCGTTCCCCCTTCTCCCACACTCCGTTTCACGTTTGCCGTTTCACGTTTGCCGTTTCACGTCTCATCAAATTGGCTGAAATGAGCAAATTGATTGGCTGAACTCATCAAATTGGCTGAACTCAGCCAATTGGTTTTCAGTAAGAGAAATTCTCCAAATGCCATATAATCAATAACTTATAACTCTTTTTACACTTTGGCATACCTGTTGCATGTATGAAGGCAAATGGAAAGAAAAAACAAAATAATATTAACCAAAAGTAAGGAGATGTAAAATGAATAGATTAAAGAGATTGATCACATCGAGTATGGCGGTGTTATTGGCAGCCGGAATGGCTCTGAACTTTAGCGCCTGTTCCAAAGAGTCGCCTTTGCAGTCTGAAGCACATTCAATTGCGCCCAAACAGGCAGATGAAGAACTTAAAATACTTAAAGCAAAAACCTACAGCCTTGGCAAACTTTTCGTGAATGAAAAACTGATAACGGTTAAAAACGGCGGTAAAATCCATGTGGGGGATGAGGAGCATGGAAAGAGCAGTCTCCATTTCAAAAGTGGTGACGTCAGCCAAGATGTGTTAGTTCGCTTCTCTTGGGAATCTACGGGATTACTTGAGGGCGGAGCAGAATTCTCTCCAAGTGACGCCGTTTTTAACAACCCAGTTAAGATCACACTTTCTTACAAAGACGCTGATCTAACTGGAATTAATGAGCAAGACATCCGTATCTACTTTTTTAACGAGACGGAAGGTGTCTGGGAACTTATCGCATCCGATGTAAACACTGTGAAGAAACAAGTTAACGGCTATATCGATCACTTCTCGCGTTATGCCCTGGCTGCAAATTAAGATATATAAACAAGGAGGTTTAATTGAAGGCCATCTCTAATTAGGGATGGCCTTTTCTTTTTTCCAAATCTCCCGTCATTTAGAGACATAGCCTGGAGTAGGGTTATTATTGGTCTGCCAGTTGTAACTCATTCGTGATCAAGAACTCGATCGTTTGTAAGCTAATGTCAGAGACTAAACGAGAATTAATAAAAATTGTAGGGGTTGCATTCACACCTAAACGGTTCCCCAGATCAATATCTGATTTTACTTTCTCAATGGTTGTTTGTGATTTTCGATCAGCCTCAAATTGCTTGCAGATCTAACTCTATTTCTGCGGCGATCAAACTAACCATGTTCGGACTACTGTTAAGGTCAGATGCGAACAAGACGTCGTGAAAAACCCAAAACTTTTTCTGCCGGTTTGCAGCTTCAGCTGCCTCTGCAGCCTCACAAGCCTGTGGATGAATGTCAATTTCCATTGAAGGATTGCAGGTTGTCCCTAGTGGAAAATGCTTGAAGAAGACCTGAAGTTTCCCTTCAAATCGTTTAATCAAATCTGCCCGTTCCAAAGATCGCCGAGCAAATGTCGAACCCAATATTAGCCCCTATAGCCGTGAGAGTGAAGTGACGGAATAGCAGATAGCCACAGACTGACAGACTAAATACCAGGAGAGTGAGACATGTAAATCTTAGACTCTTAATAGCCATAAGCAGAAATGAAAACTGGGGGCACTATCACCCCCAGTCTCATTTTTAAATTAGCTTACTTAGTTGGATATTCACATGGCTCTACTGGCCATGGTTCCCCATCTCGCAATTAACAAGTAGTATGACATATCTCTATACACCCCCTAAGTATTTCTGCGCATTCTCGCGATTTACGGACTTTACTCGCGCAATCCTTCATGGCCGCGGCACATAGTGCTTCACACGGCGAGCTCGGCTCTTCTGATTTACCACCCATGAGATGAGACGCCGGAATAGCGACGAGGAATGCCCCCACGAGTACTAAATAGATGAATCGTTTCAATATCTACCTCCACAAGTTATTGTTAATACAAAAAGTTACATTTTGTTCTGCGATTTATAAATTAGAAATAAAGTTAAGATTGTCAAGAGATAAAGTTGTAAGTATGAAAATAACTTTTTGGAATTTAAATATTATCTCGAACGGCTGCTTTTATCTATTTTGTGTATTGCATCAGTGTTATTATGTGACAGAAATTCGCGGATAAAATAAGAATACTGTGGTTTCAAATCCATTTCAAAAGGGTCAATTCAAAGCAGGGGTCTAGCAAACTTAAATCTCATACCTCTTCTTATTCAAAAACTCTTCTTTTCAATTCCCCAAGGCTTTATAACAACCATTGTAAATTGGCTGAAATGAGCAAATTGATTGGCTGAACTCATCAAATTGGCTGAACTCAGCCAATTGGCTTTCAGTAAGGGAAATTCTCCAAATGCCATATAATCAATAAGTTATAACTCTTTTTACACTTTGGCATACCTGTTGCTTGTATGAAGGCAAATGGAAAAGAAAAAACAAAATAATATTAACCAAAATAAAGGAGTTGTAAAATGAATAGATTAAATAGATTGATCGCA
>JADFJB010000161.1 GCA_022566355.1 candidate division KSB1 bacterium | reverse complement strand
AAAGTGATTCCAGGCAAAGATTGTGGAAATTTCCAATAGATGGCGGCTCGCCAACCCTTGTATTGAATGACGTGATGCCGGTCGGCTATCATGCATGGGGAAATCCGAATCAGGTTTTCATGTTTATCCTGGGCAACCCGCCTACTTTGCAGATTGCAGATGTACGAACCGGGAAAACCGAAACCTTTGTCGGCAATGTCGGCCGCTCTCTCCATAAAATTCCAGGTATCAATGCCGTCAGTTTCGTCCATAAAATTTCTCAAGAGCCATGGTTTATCACCAGTCTTTCACTGATAAATTATGAGATCGATTATTTAATCAAAACCATACCCGGCAGTGAGGATTATGCCTGGACCGCGGATGGCAGAATCGTTATGGGAAATGGCGCTAAACTATATGAATACATGCCTGGAAAAACAAAACATTGGCACGAAATTGCAGACTTTTCCAGTTCAGGAATTAAAAACATCAGCAGAATTGCCGTGAATCCCAAAGG
The DNA here is from genome assembly GCA_022566355.1 of candidate division KSB1 bacterium. Lineage (NCBI taxonomy): Bacteria > Pseudomonadati > Candidatus Zhuqueibacterota bacterium. The sequence continues at coordinate 8,029 of JADFJB010000161.1, read as the reverse complement.
CAATCAAATTGTTTTTGTGGCCGAGGATTTGGAATAAGGTTTAATAAGTTTGGCATTGATTCCGGGTAACCTCCCCTACCCCCTCCTTAAACAAGGAGGGGAAATTCCTCCCCTTGATAAGGGGAGGTTAGGAGGGGTAATTGAGATAAACAAATTTCTACAGCTCAATAGCTCTATTTGAAAATACGACACCGTATTTATGAACCAGACCACTTAAGGAGTCAACAAAGCTTCAGTGTAAACCATGAACAAAAATCCAACCCAAAGATTCTCAGACCGGGTAGGAAACTACACTAAATACCGGCCAGGGTACCCAGCAAAAATACTAAATTTATTAAAAGAAAAATGTAATTTAACGCCTGGATCCATCATCGCCGACATCGGATCCGGAACCGGCATTTTCACTAAATTCCTGTTAGACAATGGCAATGCCGTTTTTGCGGTGGAGCCTAACCCTGAAATGCGCGCAGAGGCCGAACGAATTTTGGCAAGTAACAAACAATTTTCCAGCATCACCGGTGATGCAGAAGCGACAACACTCGACGATCATTCTGTAGACATCATCACTTCTGCGCAGGCATTTCACTGGTTCGATCACGAGAAGGCCAAACAGGAGTTTCGCCGCATTTTAATACCAAAGGGCTGGGTAGTTCTTGTTTGGAATGAACTAAAAACCGGCCCATCACCATTTTTACAAGCTTACGAAGACCTGCTGACAACCCATTCGACTGATTACGGCCAGGTAGACCACAAGCTAATGGATGCGAAGGTGGTAACGAAATTCTATTTACCTTCAACATTTAATACAGCCATCTTCTCAAATTCTCAGGATTTCGATCTCGAGGCTCTCAAAGGAAGGTTATTATCGTCCTCTTACGCACCGAATGCCAGCCATCCGAATCATAAACCGATGATGGCTGAAATTGAACAGATTTTTGCAGCACACAATATTTCCGGTAAGGTTCGTTTTGAGTATAAAACACAGGTTTACTATGGCAGGTTATGACTATAAAAATCTCTTTTGAATTTAAGGATCAAAATAACAATTCATACTTATCGAAAAAAAGCATTAGACTGGATTAACAAGATGGACATGTTTTATATTTGAACAATTTCCCATTTTCAATTGTATTAGTACTTTTATATTAAAATGAGGGTCTGACCATGAGAAAACTACTTAATATTTTTGCGATTTTAATCCCGACTTTTTTGATTCTGGCTGCGGTAATTCCGGACGATGCTGAGAAAAACTGGCCGCAATGGCGCGGTCCATACGGGAATGGCATCGCCAATGGAAATCCACCGGTTGAGTGGAGTGAAAATAAAAATATCAAATGGAAAATTGAAATTCCCGGGTTGGGACATTCGACTCCAATCGTTTGGGAAAATCAAATTTTTGTTTTAACCGCTATTGATGGCGAAAAAGTCGATACCCCTCCAAGCCAGGCAAACCAAAATCAACGAGGAAGGCGTGGTGGTCGAAGAGGATGGATGCGTGGCAACCAACCTGACAAAAAAATTAAATACACTATTCTTTCAATCAATCGCGATGATGGTAAAATTAACTGGCAAAAAACCTCCCGGGAAGAAGTGCCACACCAGGGGACTCACAATACCGCCTCATGGGCGTCTAATTCCGGTGTAACAGACGGGAAACATGTTTGGGCTTATTACGGCTCACGGGGGTTGTATTGTTACGATATGAAAGGCAATCTTCAATGGGAAAAAGACTTGGGAGATATGCAGAAAAGATTGGGATTTGGAGAGGGAAGTTCACCAGCGCTGTATAATGATAAAATCGTAATTAATTGGGATCATGAAGGAGATTCATTCATTACTGCGCTTGATAAGAATACCGGCAAAGAAATATGGCGAACCAATCGAGATGAGAGCACTACCTGGAGTTCACCCTATGTGGTTGAACATAACGGCACAGCACAAGTTATTGTGAATGCAACTGGCAGGATCAGTAGTTACAATCTTGATACCGGTAAGTTAATCTGGGAATGTGGCGGCATGACTATGAATGCGATTCCCATGCCGGTATCCATTGATGGAATTGTTTACGTGACAACAGGCTTTCGCGGCAGCGCTTTGGTTGCCATTCGCCTGGATGGAGCCAAAGGAGATATTACCAACACCGATGCAGTGATCTGGACATATGATCGAGATACACCTTACACCCCATCACCTCTTGCTTATAAGAATAACCTTTACATTTTGAAAGTCAATTCCGAGATTCTTTCCTGTTTCAATGCAAAGACAGGTGAAACTCTTTTCACCCAAAAGCGCCTCGATGGCATTAAAGGAATGTATTCGTCACCTGTAGCAGCAAATGATCGTATTTATTTTGCCGGCAGAAATGGCGTAACTTCAGTACTCAAGTATGGACCAACGTTTGAAATTTTGTCCACGAATACCCTTGATGACAATTTTGATGCTTCACCGGTGATTGTGGGAAATGATCTATATTTGAGAGGCCACAAATATCTTTATAGTATCTCAGAATAGCAGAATTTTAATCCAACAGCTAGAATTGATTACAGGAATAGACCGGTATCATTAGGGCCTGTCTAGTACTGTTTTAAAGCGTATTTGAACATCCTTTATTGACTTCCACAATCTCTTTAAGCTTATCTTTAAGCCGTTTTCGAACCGCATCATTTAGAGATATAGCCAGCAATTGATTTGAAATTTCACACACTTCTTCAGGTTTATCCAGTTTTTCGTTGGCTTTCATCATTTTGTAGCCACAAATTATTTCATTATAATGGTTATTTTTTTCTTCATTTTGATAGGAATCTTGCAAATCCCGATAAACATCATTGGATTTTTTATAGTAACCGGCTTTAAAATAAGCGCCGGCAAGAGGCCACAGGAAAAACCGGCTGGCAGGATATTCATTCAGCATTTTTAGCGCTGTTTGGATTGCACGAGTATATTTTTTTTCATCGATATCCAGCCAGATTAAACCATTAATTGCAGCAGCACGGCTGTATCGTCCCTTTTCAATGGCTTTATGAATCATCTCCAGGCCTTCTTTGCTTTGGTCCGAAACAAAAGGAAGCCAATTAACATAACGTGTTAAGCGTCCGCGATAATATTTATAAGTTCCAATGGCAAGATAGGCATCATATAGTGTTGAATCTATACTAACCGCTTTTTCCAAATATTTAATACCTGTTATCGAATCACGCAAACCACGGGCATAATCTTTTCGCTTTGCATAATAATAACCCCGATAGCTGTATGCCCCACCTTTAAAAAAATAACTTTTTGCCACATTAGGATTTTGTTCAATCTGTTTCTCAGTAATAGAAATGACTTTTTGGATTAGACGAAAAAATTCCGGCTCATCTTCATAATTTTCATAATCCATCATTTTAGACTGCAAGGCAGCTGCCTGGTAAAAATCCGGCCTGGGATCATCCTTTAAAAAATACCTCAAACTATCAAAAAATGAAATGGCCAGTTGATACTGTTGCAAAATTGTAGCCCTTATACCTTTTTGGATATATGCGTCAATAATTTCTTCAGGAGTTTCATCTGCATATAAGAAACTTGAGGAAAAAAAGAAAAGTATGGCAAGAATTGTTAGCAGACTATTTTTGAATATAGCAATTATCCGCATCAGGAAAAATTCCCGAATATACGGTCGCCTGCGTCGCCTAATCCCGGCAGTATGTAGCCACGGTCATTCAATTCCCGATCTAGAGCAGCCGTGTAAATGTGTACATCAGGATGGTCTGAATGCACTTTCTCAACACCTTCCGGAGCGGCAATAATCGAAACCATGATAATATCCTTTGCCCCTAACTCCTTTAATATTGAAATACTATAAGAAGCGCTTCCCCCGGTTGCTAGCATGGGATCGAGAACAATAACAGTATCTTTGGTTATTGGCTTAGGTAGATTTTCATAATATTGACTTGGATTAAGAGTCTCTTCATCCCGCGCCAACCCTATTAAACCGACTTTAGCGCTAGGATATAAATGCTTAAAAGCAGGAACCATCGCCATTCCAGCCCGCAAAATCGGAACCAATGAAATTCGTTTAACCAATTTTTCGCCCGTCGTATCTTCAAGAGGTGTTTTTATATTTACAGTCAGAGTTTCTAAATATTCCGTGGCAGTTACTGCAAGAACCAAAGTAATTTCTGTGATTAGTCTTTCAAATTCCCAGTGGGTTGTTTTAGGATCGCGAAGATTGATTAATTTATGCTTCACCGCGGGGTGGTTACTAACATGTAGATTCATATTCGTTTCCATTTAAATAATTTTTTTAAATTGAAAAGTTGAAACAAATTACAAATCAATTCAAGTTTTTCTCAATTTCAATTTATACCTTTAAATAAATTAAAAAACACACATTTTTAGCTTTTCATCACCTAACTACTAAAAAAATAAGTAAGATAAACAATGTGTATAAAGTGTGGATAACTTGTGAATAAAAATTGAGTTCAGTCATATTCGAATCTAATTCTATTGGTTGGCCGAACAGGTGCAATTTCTGATCCAAAAACCAAATGGTTTAGCTGGCTTTTGCATATAAGTGCATGTTAATTAATAAGTAATCATGGTTAACTTTTTTTAATAGGTTAAAAATAAATTTAGTCCCAAGCCTTATCCTACTATCGCATAAGTTCTTATTTTTAACCTCAACAATGGCTTAAAGATGACCTAATGTGGATAACTGTGGATAACTGCAGGCAATTGCGAATTTAAATCATATTCTCTTGATTTTTAGCATATGATCTTTAATTTACCCTCATATCATTGGCTCTTCATCAAAAGGAACTTATTTGAAAAACCCAACGACAATCGAATGGTTAAGACTAGTCGTATTGACTGTAGCAATTTTTATTTTAATCACACTTGCGGAAGTTTTACAATCAACTCTTAAATATCGGTCGGAAGTGACGCGGAAAGCTGTTCATCTGTTCACCGGTCTGTTAATCTTTTTTACCCCATACCTGTTCCAATCAGCAATTCCACCGATTTTAATTGCCGTCTTTTTTAGCTCATTCAATTTTATTTGTATTCGGTTTGGGTACTTTCAATCAATCCATGGTTCTACTCAGAAATCTTATGGTACAGTTTATTACCCGCTGGCATTTCTAATTTTAATTTTGCTTTTTTGGCCAACTTATTCATTTATCATTCAAATTAGTTTTTTAATCCTGGCAATATCAGATTCTTTAGCAGCAATCGTAGGTCAAAATTTCAATCATCCAAAAGCTTATTCTTTCACAAAAGAGATCAAATCATTGGAAGGCTCAATTGCTTTTGCCTGTAGCAGTTTTTTACTATTGGTGTTTTCTCTATATTTTTTACCTGCTCCGTTGCTTCAAATCATAAGCCTCACAAAGATAATCATCATCGCTTTAGTTGGCTCCGTTTTCACCACGTTCATGGAAGCTCTTTCCTGGAGAGGTTCCGATAATCTTACAATTCCTTTAGGTGCAGCGTTTATTCTCCATTTCTTATTAACAAGCTCTCCTGATGAAAATATCCAACTATTCATTGGTTTTATTTTGGCTGGTTTTATAGCACTTCTTTCATTTCGACAACACTTTTTGGATCCGGGTGGCGCTGCTGGGACATTTGTAATGGGCGTAATTATTTTTGGCGTCGGAGGTCTGGAATGGGCGATCCCTATACTGGTATTTTTTATCTCTTCGAGCCTTTTGTCCAAGCTTTGGCAAAACCGCAAAAAAGCCTTCAACCTGCTGTATGAAAAATCTTCAACACGGGACATTGGTCAAGTTTTGGCTAATGGTGCAATAGCCTGTTTAACTGTCTTTTTGTTCTATGGATCCGGGAAGGAATATTGGTTTGTGGTATTTCTCGGTTCAGTTGCCGCAGTTACTGCCGATACCTGGGCGACAGAAATCGGAAGTTTATCTAAAAGCCTGCCTCGGTTAATAACAACTTTAAAACCTGCAGATTCCGGAACATCCGGGGCAGTTTCTTTGTTGGGAACTACTGCATCAATTGTGGGAGGAATTTTCATTGCTGTTATAGGATTAGGGCTAAGCGGTTCATTTTATTATGATCCTTTCCTCTTGATTAGTTTGATCTCAATAGCTGCACTTCTTGGCAGTTCAATTGACAGCTTAATCGGTGCAACTTTACAAGCTCAGTATCAATGTGATTTATGCAAAAAAATGACAGAGAGATCGACCCATTGTAATGGAAAACCGACAACACATTCCCGAGGATTAAAATGGCTGACGAATGATATTGTCAATTTCATCTGTGCTTTTTCCGGAGGGGTATTTGTGTTTATTGCATTGCAATTTATTTAGAATGAATAGGTTTTTTATTGACTATTATTATGGAATTATTAGTTTAGTGACATATCTTAAATTCCATTAAATCTAAAATCGATCATTTAAATATAAGGGTTGAACCTATGAGAAAAATATCTGTTTTGATTTTTTGTTTATTTGTGAGCAGCTCTATTTTTGCCCAAGAAATTCCACTATTCACCACCGATTTCCCGCCGGAAGAGTTTGCAGAAAGACGTGCAAGGGTTTATGAAGCAATGGGTAAAAATGGAATCGCACTTATCCAGGGCGCTCCCATGCCGCATGGTTATGTCAAATTTCGTCAATACAATGAATTTTATTATTTATGTGGTGTCGAGTCGCCATATTCATACCTCCTGTTAAATGGCTCTACTCAAACAGCCACGGTGTATCTACCTGCAAGAAATGAACGCCGGGAACGTGTTGAAGGAAAATTATTTTCAGCTGAAGATGACCAACTGGTTAGAAAGTTAACGGGCATAGATTCCGTTTCTGCAGTTGGTATGCTTTCAGAACACCTCGCTCAATTGACAGCTTCAAATCCTGAAATTGAAGTTTATACTCCTTTGAGCCCGCCGGAAGGCTATGCGACGAGTCGCGGTCTGGCCGTTCGAAGAATCAAGGACATCAAAGCGGATCCATGGGACGGTCGTATTTCCCGTGAGCAAAATTTTATTAAACTTGTCAAAAAAACGGTGAATAAAGAGGTAAAAGACTTATCACCAATTCTGGATCAAATGCGGCTTATAAAGTCCGATCGTGAGCTAAAACTTATTCGGAAAGCCACGCGTTTATCAGGCCTGGCTTTGATGGAAGCGATGAGATCCACAATACCGGGCGTTTGGGAATACGAGCTGGACGCTGTCGCAAAATTTATCTTCTTCCGCGGTGGTGCACAGGGACATGCATATTATTCCCTGGTTGCGGGTGGTAAAAACTCCTGGTACCCCCATTATCATGCCAGTAAAAAACAATTGGTGGATGGTGAATTAATCTTGATGGATAGCGGACCCAATGTCGGATATTACACTACCGATGTTACACGCCAATGGCCCGTTAATGGAAAGTTTGAACAATGGCAAAGGGAATTGTATGGTTTTTATCTGGGATGTTATAAAGCTATTTTGGATGAAATAAAACCCTTTAATACGGGCAAAGAAATTAAGCAGCGTGCGGCAATCACGATGGAAAAGGTTCTGGCGGAGGCAACATTTTCCAAACCGGAATACACAAAAGCTGCAACAAATTTTGTTGAGAATTACAAAAAATCCATCCAATCCGGTCGATATGGCCTGGGGCATTGGGTGGGAATGGCCGTTCATGATGTAGGCCAGTACAGTGGAAAATATCTTCCCGGAATGGTATTTACCATTGAACCCGCTTTACGAGTCCCTGAGGAAAAAATCTACATCCGCTTAGAAGATATGATTCTCATTACGAAAGATGGAATTGAGATTTTATCAGAATTCGTTCCAATGGACATGGAAGAAATTGAGAGTTTGATGCAAGAACCAGGAATTCTACAAAATTATCCTGAAGTAAAAACCTTGTCGAGTGGAATGATTCCAAAATAACATAATTATAATTAACTTGAATAATTCATGAATTATGGCTTTAAGCTTGAGTTTCCAAAGTTGTCATCCCGCCCGGGCGGGGATTATAAGGGGTGTGTAAAAATTATTGCGGAGCCGACATGAATGTCGGTTTACAACTCCACA